>NZ_BADB01000424.1:0-15784 GCF_000333415.1 Microbacterium sp. B24
ATTCGAGCTCGGTCCCGGGGATCCTCTAGAGTCCGCCCTCGGAGCCGCGGCGAGCTGGGCGATCTACATCCTTGCGTCGGCGCGTGTCGGCGCGGCGTTCCCGCGCCTGGACGGTCTGGCCGTCGCGATGGCCATCGGCGCCCTCCTGTCGCTGCCGTTCGGCATCGTCCAGGCGGGCGCAGCGCTGCTGCGACCGGAGATGCTCGGGCTCGGCGCTGCGGTCGCCCTGCTGTCGTCGACCCTGCCGTACGCGTTCGAGCTGATCGCCCTGCGCCGGCTTCCGGCGGCGGCGTTCGCCATCCTGATGTCGCTCGCCCCGGCAGTGGCGGCGTTGGCCGGGTGGGCGCTGCTCGGACAGCACCTGGCGTGGCTCGAGATCGTGGGAATCGTGATGGTGATCGCGGCATCCATCGGAGCCGTGCGCGCCGCTGGACGCCGTGTTCGCGCTGCCGTCGAGCCCATCGGTTGAGTCGAAAGCCTCCCCGCTGCCGGAAGCCCTGCGGGCGGTGATCAGCCGACGTTCGGGTGACGGATAGTCGCGCGTGACAGGATGCCGCGGTGACCTCGCGCTCCTCGACATCCGGCCGCGGCGGCTCGACGAGGCGTCGGCCCGTTCGTCGCCGTCCGGCCCTCAGCGCCCGGCGGCGACGTCAGCTGCGACGTCGCCGGGCACTCGCGTGGGCGGTCGTGGCGGTGCTCGCCACCGGTCTCGGCGTCGCGGGGGTGGCGATCGGTCAGGCCGTCCGTCATGCCGCGGTCTGCGCGGAGGCGGAGGGATTCGGACGGCAGCAGCTGGACAACGCGCGCAGCATCGTGGCGGCCGGACGCGACGCGGGGTTGCCTGCGCGCGACCAGACGATCGCAGTGATGACGGCGCTGGGGGAGTCCAGTCTGCAGAACATCGACTACGGCGATTGGGAGACGAGCGGGGTGACCAACCCCGACGGCTCACGCACGACCTCGATCGGTCTCTTCCAGCAGCAGGACAGCTGGGGAACGCGGGAGCAGCGGCTCGATCCCTACACGGCGGCGAGCCTGTTCTACCGCGCCATGGTCGAGAAGGTGCCCGAGCCCGAGCGGTCGGCGACGGCGCCCACGGAGGTCGCCCATCGGGTGCAGATCAATCGCGATCCGACGCACTACGCCCCGTACTGGCCGCTGGCCGAGCGGATCGTCGCCGTGCTCGACGATCAGACCGTCGTCGACACCTGCCTCTGACGGGCCTGCCCCTGGGGTCGTCCTGTCTCGACCGCGACGACCGCGGCCACGGTTCCGGCTGCGGCGACCAGCAGCATGCCGAGCGATGACGGCAGGAAGGTCGCCCCGCCGATCGCCGCCACGCCGAGCAGCAGGATCGTGTTTCCGGTCGCGGTCAGCTGGCTGCGCAGGTTCAGTGCCCAGATGCCGAGAACGAAGAGCACCACGGGAACCGTCAGGGTCGCATGGGCGGCGATGCTCGACAGGTGCGCCTCATGACCGATGTCGTCGACCGCGATCTCGATGCCGGCCGAGAAGGCGCCGGCGGCGGCGAAGATCGCGTAGTGGAAGTAGCCGTAGCGGATCGAGGAGCCGAGGGTGCGGATGTGTCCGGTGTGCTCGCGGGAGAAGTACACCCACCACATGCCGGCGGCGATGACGAGGCCCGCTGCCGACACGACGATCAGTTCGGTCAGGTGCTCCTGCTCCTGGAGCGCGGCGATGATGGCTCCCGCCGAGGCCAGGATCGACTCGCCGAGGAGGATGAGGGTGAACAGGCTGTAGCGCTCGGTGATGTGGTGGGCGTTCCACGGTGCGTGTTCGCGATGCTCGGCCCAGACCGGCACGAGCACCTCGGCCGCCACCAGCACGAAGAACGCGACGAGGCCCGCCGTCGGTGGGAGCAGCAGCCGCAGCACCCACGCGACCTGCACGACGGTGATGCCGGCGGCGTAGCGCAGGCAGACGCGACGGAACTCGGGCACGGATGCCGCCGCGCGCAGCCATTGCCCCACCATCGCCAACCGCATGATCACGTAGCCGAGAGTGACGATCGTGAAGTCCTGATGTTCCATCGCGGCAGCGCTGCCGCTGGCCAGGACGAGCACTCCCGCCATCTGCACGATGGTCGTCACGCGGTAGGCCCAGTCGTCCACCGCGAACGAGGTGCCGAACCAGGTGAAGTTCATCCACGCCCACCAGATGGCGAAGAAGAGCATGAGGTAGCTGCCCACCCCCGCGCCGAGGTGGCCGTGCGATTCCATGTGGTGCAGCTGTTGGGACGACAGAGACACGGCGACCACGAACACCAGGTCGAAGAAGAGCTCGAGCGGGCTGGCGGCGCGGTGTTGCTCGCCCGCGTCGCGCGCTGTCATCCGTCGCAGGCCCCAGCGTGTGCGGTGCGGAGCGGCGTCGTGCGTCATGATCCCCCGATCGCCGCCTCCGTGCGGTGCGCGGCACGGGGAAAGATACCAGGCGCGTCGACGTCGGTGGGGCCGGGGAGCGTGTCCCCGACCCCACCGGGTCGCGGTGGCTCAGGCGCGGCGGCGCCGCAGGAGCACCGCGCCCGCGGCGATGAGCAGCACGGCGATGCCCGCCAGGGCGGTCCAGGGGCGGGCGTCGCCCCCGGTGCTCGCCAATGCCGCCGACGTCCCGGTCGTTCCCGTGGCCGTTCCTGCCGTGCCGGTCCCGGCGCCCGGATCGGTCCCGCCGTCCACGACCGCCGTCACGGTGGGGGCAAACGTCGAGGAGACGACCGTGCCACGGGTGTCGGCCACCCGATAGGTCACGGGAGCCGGGCTTCCCGTGTAGCCGGCGTCGGGGGTGAAGACGATCCGGTCGCCGACGAGGTCGTACCGGCCGCCGGTCACGGTGATACGGCGGACGATCCCGGCATCCGCCGCGGTGACGCTCGCGCGGGCGAACGTCTCGAACTCCTCCGATTCGGCGAGGGTGAGGGTGGCGGGGTCGAACGGGACGTCGGGATCGCCCGGTTCGTCGTTCGCCAGCGGTGCGATGCTGATCGGTGCGCCCGCGGGGCCGCTGGCCGTGTCGGGGCGTGCGATCGGGGTCACGGCGACGTAGCCGTCACCGAGATCGCCGACGAAGGAGGCGACCCAGGCGAGTGCCGAGTTCCAGTTGACGGTGATCTCGTTGACCGACCACGCTCCGATGTCGTCGACGTAGCACGCCTGCGCCGCGCACCCTTGCAGCCAGGCGCCCGCCACCGGGTCCTGGATGGAGGAGTTCGGTCCACCCGCCACCGTGCCCTTCGGCGGGTGCGGCAGCGACGGATCGAGCGCGTGGGCGTACCACCGGCTGTGCTGGTTCTGCGAGTACTTCGTGCCGTAGCCGGTGACGTACGACTGTGCGAGCAGATTGCGCCCGAACAGGTAGTCGTAGCCTTCGATCACGGCGTCCGCGTAGCGCGGCCGGTGCGTGAGGTCGAACGCCGTCGCGATGACGACCTGGTTGTTGAGCACGGCCGAGTTGGATCCCCAGTCGTAGAGGCCCTCCTTCGGCGCGTAGGGCTGACCGAACGGCTGCGCCTTCTGATCCGCGATGAGCGCGTCGGCGGCATCCACCACCGACTGGCGGATCTGCGCGATGTCCGGCAGGTCGGCCCCGAAGCGTGCGAGCTGCATGCGTGCGAGCGCCGCGACATCGCCCCAGAAGAACCCGCCGGCGGTGAAGATGTCGGCATCGGTGTTCATCGCGAGGTGCAGGGGGTTCGTCTCGACGTCGGTGCGGTAGTCGCCCGCGCCCGTCGTGAGGTACAGCTCGGCGGCCGCCCAGTAGAACTCGTCGGTCACGTCGTCGTCGTCGTACGTGCCGCCGCCGGTGCCGTCTTCCGCCGGGGCGAGCAGCACCGGGTTGGTGCGAGCCGCCTCGTACGCCGTCTCGGCCGCGGTGAGCAACCGGGCCGCGAACGCGGGGTCGAACTCGGCGAACAGGCGCGAGCCCTGTGCCGCGACCGCGGCGAGGTTGAGCGTCGCCGCGGTCGACGGGCGGTGCAGCAGGCGCTCCTGCGGGTCCTGGTCGGGCAGCAGCGGCAGTCCGGTCCAGTTGCGGTCGGTCACCTTGTGCCACGCCATGCCCGCGAGCGGGTCGCCGGCCGGTACCTGCATCTTCAGCATCCACTCGAGCTCCCACCGGGCCTCGTCGAGGATGTCGGGAACGCCGTTGCCGTGCTCGGGCACCGCGAGAGTGCCGTCGGCGAGGGATGCCGTGGTGCTGGCGGCCTTGGCGCGCTCCCACGCCGACAGCAGCTGCGCGACGGCGATGCCGCCGTTGACGACGTACTTGCCGTGGTCGCCCGCGTCGTACCAGCCGCCGCTCACATCGTGGCGGTCGGTGCACGTCCAGCCGTCCGACCAGGTCTGCGGCTCGAGGCAGGCCACGTCGGTGTCGCCCTGGTTGGGGGCGACGCCGAGGTGACCGGCCGGACGCGCGTACTCGGCGCCGGCGATGGCGCCGTCGATCGCGATGCCCGAGCGGTTCGTGTAGAAGAAGCGCAGCGAGTCGGTGCGCAGCGACTGGAAGACGTCGTCGGAGATGGCGAACGGGAAGCTCTGCTGATCGCCGACGTGGAGGGTGTACCCCGTGCCGGGGGCGTGCACCCCGCCGAAGTCGACGGTGTGCACGTTCGTGCCCGCGCTCGGATCGAGGCCGGCAGGGGTGGTCGTGCCGGTGGCCACGATCGCGCCGCCCGGCGCCTGCAGCGACCACTCCAGCGGTGTGGTGGCGTCGGTGACGACCGTCGCGCGCTTGGGTCCTCGAGTGAGGTAGCCGACCTGGTTCACCTTCACGGCCGGGCCGGTGTCGGCGCGGTAGGTGTACTTCGTTCCGGTGAGGGTGACGTCGTCGACGCAGACGACGGTGCCGCTCGGCATCCCGCCGATGCGGAACTGGATCTGCCCGAGGTGGAAGGTGTCGGCCGCGGTGGTCGTGAAGGTGAACGACTGCGGCGTGGGCGTGGCGGTGAGCTCGAACGACTTCTGCAGCCACGACACCTGGTCGGGGCCGGAGTACGTGCCGACCTGCGTCGAGGCGTTCAGCGTGGCGGGCGATCCGCCGGGGGCGACGGCGGATGCCGTGAAGCTCAGCCGGAAGGCCGTGTCGCCGGGCATCGGGATGTCGTTGTGTCCGAGCAGCAGGTCCCAGACGTTGGCGGTGTCGGCGCCGATGGTGGCACACATCTGCTGATCGGGGTTGGAGAGGGTGACCGCTCCGGCCGTCCACCAGGGGCTCGTCCCCGTCGCGAAGGTGGGGTTGGGCAGCAGCTGATCGGTGCCGACGGTCGGTTCGGTGGGTTCGGTGGGGTCGGTGCCGCCGCCGTTTCCACCGCCGATGCCGGTCGCGACGATCGAGACGTCGTCGAGCCAGAACGTGCCGGCGGCGTTGCCGCCGAGGCGGAACTGCACGTCGGAGGCGGTGCCCTGCCCGAAGTCCTCGGCCGTGAACCTCGCGGTCACCTCCTGCCAGTCGGCGGTCAGCGGCGTCTCGATCGCGGTGTAGGTGCTGAAGGTGGCGTTGGGCGTCGTGGGCGCGACCTGCGTGCGTAGCGTGATTCCGGTGCGGTCGGCGCGGACCTTGGCCGAGAACGCGTACTCGGTGCCGGCGACGAGCGCGACGCCGCCCTGCCCCACGATCACCTCCCAGGGGTTCGTGGAGGCGGGGAAGTCAGCGCGCAGGGCGCCGTCTTCTGTCGTGAGGGAGCCCGCGCTCGACCACCAGTGATCGGTCGTTGCGGCGATGTCTCCGTTGAGGACCAGGTTCTCGACGCCCACCGCCGACGCCGCTGCGGGAAGCGCGGCAGCGGCTCCTCCGATCAGGGCTCCGACGACGAGGACGGCCGTCAGGCGCCGGAGGCGCCCTCTTCTCGCATGCATGCAGGCTCCTTCGCTCTGTGATGACGCCGCCGTCGTTGCGACGCGTGGGAGCGCTCTCAGAGAGCGCTCCCACGAAACATAGCAGAATCTATGCGAACGCATCAGGGAGGCCAGCGGCCCGGGTGTGAGGGGTCGACGGTGTTACGCGGCGCGCACGGCGACGAATGCCGAGGGCTCGAGATCGCCGGTCGGCGAGACGAAGATACGCTTCGCCTCCGCCGGAGTGCGGGGGTCGAACACGAGCGGACGCGTCTCGCCCTCGGCGGGTACGTCGCGCG
Organism: Microbacterium sp. B24; assembly: GCF_000333415.1. Taxonomy (NCBI): domain Bacteria; kingdom Bacillati; phylum Actinomycetota; class Actinomycetes; order Micrococcales; family Microbacteriaceae; genus Microbacterium; species Microbacterium sp. B24. The sequence continues at coordinate 6,146 of NZ_BADB01000424.1, forward strand.
GCGGCAGGAGGGCCAGGCACGTGACCCAGCGGCGCGCGCCCTGAGCGTCGTCGAACGCGAAGGTGAGGGACACCGCCGCGCGCGAGGCGGCCATGGCCTCGGTTGACAGCTGCGGCGACGAGGTGACCTCGGCGTCGACGAGGCGGCCGGTGGTCAGGAGTTCAGCGGCCAGGTCGGCGTTGCGCCGGCGGAAGCGCTGCGCGCGCAGGCGGCCGATGATGCTCGTGAGACCCAGGGCGATGAAGATGCCGGGCAGCCACCAGATGCCCGCGTACATGATCCACGCGCCGACGCCCCAGGCCTCGTCCTCGTGGAAGACGGGGTCGACGGCGACGCCCACGGCATCCGGCGTCGCCCACATCGGCAGCGAGAGGAGCACGCCGGTCGCGAGGCCGAGAAGGACGATCGATGCCGGGCCGAGAAAGGCGTAGTACGTGCGCCGGCCCGTGTAGCGATGGTTCCACGCCGAGTAGGCGCCCATCGTGATGATGCTGCCGATGATGCCCACCGGCAGCGCCGTCGATCGGACGGCGACGGGGATGCCGCCGTCCCAGGTGCTGAACACGCTGTTGAGCGACACGATGCGCACCTGGTCGAAGAAACCGCCGATGCCGAAGCCGACGATCGCTGCCGCCGCGAACCCCGCGAGTCCCCAGAGGATGGTGGCCGTCAGTGCGCGCGGCGAGCCGACGAGCTTTCGATCCCGTTCGGCGGCCACGGCTTTCGGATCGGTGAGGCTCATGGCTTCCAGCCTATGAGGCCGGTGGGGGAGCCGGTGGAGGGGCTGACGGGAATCGAACCCGCGCTGTCTGCTTGGGAAGCAGAAGTTCTGCCATTGAACTACAGCCCCGTGACGACCTGACGGCCGTGCCCGTCCAGCATACCCACGAAAGCCGCAGCCCCGAACGTCTGTACAGATGTAGGAACAGGTCAGTGGATGCCGCGGTTAGCGTGAACACGCTCAGATCGAGCGCACCCATCCACACGACCCGGAGGACCGATCATGGCCTACGTCACCACCGAAGACGGCGCGGAGATCTACTACAAGGACTGGGGCAGCGCCGACGCCCAGCCCATCGTCTTCCACCACGGCTGGCCCCTCTCGTCCGACGACTGGGACGCGCAGCTGCTCTACTTCCTCGACAAGGGCTACCGCGTCGTCGCCTCCGACCGCCGCGGCCACGGGCGCTCGTCGCAGATCGCCACCGGTCATGACATGGACCACTACGCCAGTGACGTGAGCGCCGTCGTCGAGCACCTCGACCTGCGAAACGCCGTCCACATCGGCCACTCCACGGGAGGCGGCCAGGTCGCGCGCTACGTCGCGAAGTACGGCGAGCCCCAGGGGCGCGTCGCCAAGGCCGTGCTCGTCGCCGCCGTGCCCCCGATCATGCTGCAGAGCGACAGCAACCCCGAGGGCACCCCGCTGGGGGTGTTCGACGGCTTCCGTGAGGCTCTCGCAGCCAACCGCGCCGAGTTCTTCGAGGCCGTGGCGTCCGGCCCCTTCTACGGCTTCAACCGCGAGGGTGTCACGCCGTCCCAGCCCGTCATCGACAACTGGTGGCGGCAGGGAATGACCGGCAGCGCACAGGCCCACTATCTCGGCATCAAGGCGTTCTCCGAGACCGACCAGACCGAAGATCTCAAGGCCATCACCGTGCCGGTGCTCGTGCTGCAGGGTGACGACGACCAGGTCGTGCCGTACAAGGCCGCGGCGCTTCTGCAGCACCAGCTGCTGCAGAACTCGACCCTCAAGATCTACGAGGGCTACCCGCACGGCATGCTGACCACGCACGCGGACGTCATCAACCCCGACATCCTCGCGTTCATCCAGTCCTGACCACCCGGTCGCGAACCGCCCGCTTTGCGCCGGGCGCCGCACTCCCCGTCACTCCGACAGGTGCTGCACCGTGTTCGTGTAGGTGATCGAATCGGCCGTCGATCCGACGAGGCCGAGGGTCACGCCGAACATCGAGTCGAGGCCTTCGGCGGGCGGCGGGGTGTCGGCGCCCAGCGTGAGCAGCTTTCCGCCCGGAAGCGTCGCGCTGAGCGAGTTGATGTAGACGGCCACGTGCCCGTCGAGGGTCATCGTGTCGGCCGTCGTCGTCAAGATGGGGCCGGTGTCGCGCCGGACGGTCAGGCTGAATCCGGAGATCGTGATGCGGTCGGCTTCGAGCTTCAACGCCGTCGTCCGCGACCCGTCCGCGAGGGGAACGGTCACGACCGAGATGCCGCGCAGCCCGCTGAACGACAGCGATTTCGAGCCGAGCTGGGCCGACGGCTGCGTGAAGACGGGACCCTGCTCGTCGGCGATGGGCGCCACCGCCGGCGGGGTGGTGCCTTCCGACGGCGACGGAGACGGCGAGGGCTGCCCGGGCTCCGGAAGGCCGGGGATGGTCGGCAGGCTCGGGGTGCCGGGAACCGACGCGCTCGCCGACGGTGACGGACTGGGCGTCGGGGACGGCGACGAGTGGCAGGGCATGATGATCGGAATGCACCACTCGGTGGGCCGTGCGCCGGAGGTCTCGGCGGCTGCCGCGGGCAGGGCTGCGGCACCGACGGCGCTCGGCACGAGCGCGATGAGCGCGGCCGCCCGCAGCGCGGAACGAGCGCGCCGCGTGGTCATCGCGTGACCGCCTCGTCGGGGACGATCGCCTCCTCGGCATCCGCCTCAGCCGTCGGCTCCGACTTCGCGGTGCGCGCGGCTCTCGGCATCCACGACACCGCGAGGATGCCGCCGACCGCCGACAGCACGAACCCGATCAGGAACCCGCCCAGGTTCACCCCCACGATCGAGTAGACGCTCGTCGCCAGCGCGATCACGCCGTACAGGATGCGGTGCGCCGGCGTGGCGATCACGAGGGCGCCCAGCACGATGAGCAGCAGCGGGATCACGACCGCCTGCAGTCCCTCGATGCCGAGGTGGATGTGCAGGCGTCCGAAGTCGAGCTGACTCGACCCGAACATCGCGAGGCCGCCGACGATGAGCAGGATGCCGCCCACGAGCGGCCGATCCTTCCGCCACGCGCGCGCCGGTCGATCGCCCGTGGGCGTCGGCTCTGTCCGGTCCTCGGGCTCGGATGCGGGCTCGGCAGTGGGCTCAGCGCTGCGCGCGGCCCGGCGTGTCAGAAGCATCCGCTCGACCCGTCCGTCAGCTTCAGCGACATTCCGGTGAGCGTGAAGACCGAAGCCTGCGTGCTCCACGAGATCTGCTGGAGGTTGTTGATCGTGACGCTGTCGGCATCCTGGGCGAAGTCTCCCGCCGAGCCCTTCGCCGCGGTGTTCACGGTGGAGGCGTCGACGCCGATGCGGATGTTGGAGAACGATGAATCGCCCTTGAGGTCGGTCATGCCGATCTGCAGGTCGCTGGCGGTGGCGGGGTTGCCGCCGCCACCGGCCGTGATGAGCACACCCACCTTGCCGAGCGGGGTGTCGGAGATCACGGATTGGCAGAGATCGTAGAGCTGCGCCGACGCGATGTTGGCGATCGCGACGTTGTGCGAGCCGCCCGCCGTGTCTTGCGTCACGCCCGCATACTGCGAGAACCCGGTGCCCTCGAGCTTGGACGCGCTGATCTGGAACTGGCTGCCGGAGACGGCGAAGGAGACCGGAACGGCGCCCTGCGCGACGCCGCCGAGGAGGAACGTGGAGGCGAGGACGACGGGAATGGTGGCGAGGGTGATGCGTCCCGCGCGGGAGCGAGTCGGGTTCGAGAGTCTCATCGATCCTCCGGATGCCGGGGCGCCGGCTCCGCTGCCGACGCGTTCGATCATCGACTGTGCGCCTCAATTGACAATCAGTCAATAAGGGAGGCGCCTCTGTGAGAGAACTCTCACGAAAAGTGGCCGTGGGACCGCGCCCACCGCCTCGGTAGGGTCGAGGACATGTCCACGGAGCAGCGGCGTCGTCTGTCGCGCGAAGATCGGCGTGCCCAGCTGATCGCCTCGGGCGTCGCGTTCCTCGCGTCGCAGCCGCTGGACGAGCTGACCATCGAGGCGCTCGCCGAGCGCGAGGATGTCTCGCGCGCACTGGTGTTCCACTACTTCGGCACCCGGCAGGGCCTGCACACCGCGGTGGTCACGACCGCCCGCGACGCGCTGATCGCGGCATCCGCCCCGCGCGCGGAGCTGGCTCCGCGTGCCCGCCTCGACGACACGATCGAGCGGATCGTCGCCTTCGTACGCGCGCATCGCGGCACCTTCTATTCGCTGGTGCGAGGTGTCGCCAGCGGCGACCCCGTCGTCCGCCAACTCGTCGACGAGGCCCGCGACGAGAACGCGCACCGCATCGTCGACGTGTTCCACGAGCTGGGTCACGCCGACTCGCCCATGCTGTCGGTGGCCGCACGCGCCTGGGTCGCGTTCGCCGAGGACGTGCTCATCGAGCTCGGGCTCGAATCCGACCGGCCCGCCGGTGAGATCGTCGCCTTCCTGTCGCGTTCGGCGCTGGCGATCGCGGCATCCGTCGACCGCTGAGCGCGCCGCGCTGTCGCCGTGCGGCCAGTAGGCTGGCCGCGTGCTGCTCAGTGACCGCGACATCCGCACCGAGATCTCCTCCGGCCGCGTCGGACTCGACCCGTGGGATGCCGCGATGGTGCAGCCGTCGAGCGTGGACGTGCGTCTGGATCGCTACTTCCGGCTGTTCGACAACCACAAGTACCCCTTCATCGATCCCGCCGAGGACCAGCCCGATCTCACCCACCTCATCGAGGTGCGCCCCGACGAGCCATTCATCCTGCACCCGGGCGAGTTCGTCCTCGGCTCGACGTTCGAACAGGTGACGCTGCCCGACGACATCGCCGCGCGCCTGGAGGGGAAGTCCTCGCTCGGGCGCCTCGGACTGCTGACGCACTCGACCGCGGGCTTCATCGACCCCGGATTCTCCGGTCACGTCACCCTCGAGCTGTCGAACGTCGCGACGCTGCCGATCAAGCTGTGGCCGGGGATGAAGATCGGTCAGCTGTGCTTCTTCCGTCTGTCCTCTGCGGCAGAGAACCCTTACGGAACGGGCCCGTACCTCAACCGCTATCACGGTCAGCGGGGTCCGACCGCGTCGCGGTCGTTCCAGAACTTCCACCGCACCGATGTCGGCGCGACGGACGCCGGGTCGCGGGGGGCCTGAGCGCACGACGGGCGGGCCCGTCGCTCTAGCAGAGTGGCCGCGCGGAGGCCAGGTCTCGGTCGTCGCCGCCGGCCTGGCTACCCTGGAACGATGACGGAGATCGCCCCGGCCGCCGACCCGCTCGCTCCTCGTCCCCTCGCCCGCTGGGTGTTCTGGCCGGCCGTGGTCATCATCGTCGCCGTCGCGGCCTTCGCGGTGCTCTTCCCCGCGGCGGCGGAGGCCGCGTTCGCCACCATCCAGGGGGCGATCATCCGGACCTTCAGCTGGTACTACGTCCTGATCGCCGCGTTCTTCGTCGCGTTCGCGCTCGTCCTGGGCTTCAGCCGCTTCGGCGACATCAAACTCGGCAAGGACGAGGACGAGCCCGAGTTCTCCCTGGGAGCCTGGTTCTCGCTGCTGTTCGCGGCGGGGATGGGCATCGGTCTCGTCTTCTACGGGGTCAGCGAGCCGCTCAGCCACTACGTCACACCGCGTCCCGGCGTCACCGGCACCGACGCGCAGCTGGCGCAGAGCGCGTTGACCCAGACCTACCTGCACTGGGGTGTGCAGGCGTGGGCGATCTACGTCGTGATCGGCGTCGCCCTCGCCTACGCGATCCACCGCCGGCGCCGTCCGATCTCCATCCGCTGGGCGCTGGAGCCGCTGCTCGGCCATCGCGTGCGCGGGGCATGGGGAAACGCGATCGACACCCTCGCTCTCGTCGGCACCGTCTTCGGTGTCGCGACCTCACTGGGGCTGGGCGTCATGCAGATCGGCGCGGGGCTGTCCAGCGCGGGCCTCGGTACGCCCGACACCGCGATGCAGATCGTGATCATCGGCGTGATCACGGTCTTCGTGTTGCTGTCGGTGCTGTCGGGCGTCGGCAAGGGCATGAAGTGGCTGTCGAGCTTCAACCTGATCCTCGCCGCGGCGCTGCTCGTGTTCATCCTCTTCGCGGGGCACACCGAGTACCTCCTGCGGGAGTGGGTGCAGTCGATCGGCGCCTACCTGCAGAACTTCGTCGGGCTGAGCTTCACGGTCAGCGCCTTCCAGGGCGCAGCCGGCGAGCAGTGGCAGGCGTCGTGGACGTCGTTCTACTGGGGCTGGTGGATCTCGTGGGCGCCCTTCGTCGGCATCTTCATCGCCCGGGTGAGCAAGGGGCGGACGGTCCGTGAGTTCGTACTGGGCGTGCTCATCGTTCCCACGCTCGTCGGCATCCTCTGGTTCGCCGTTCTCGGAGGCTCGGCGCTGTACCAGGAGCTCACCGTGCCCGGCTCGATGCTCGCCGCCGACGGCACGGTCGATCTGCAGGGTGCACTCTTCCAGCTGTTCACCCACCTGCCGGCCGGACCGGTGCTGACCGTGGGCGCCATCCTGCTGATCGGCATCTTCTTCGTCACCTCGGCAGACTCGGGTGCGCTCGTGATGGGCATGCTGGCCACCGGCGGCGACGTCGAGCCGAAGCGGTGGGTGCGGGTGTTCTTCACGCTCGCGACGGCGGTGCTGGCCGTCGCCCTGCTGCTGGCCGGGGGGCTGTCGGCGCTGCAGACCGCGGCGGTCACGATCGCCCTGCCGTTCAGCGTCGTGATGCTTCTCATCTGCTGGTCGACGGTGATCGCCTTCCGGCGCGAGCGACGGGTCTACGACCGTGCGCAGCGTGCTCAGCTCGTCGACTACGTCGGTGAGCACTACGGGCTCGACGTCGAACACGGCAACGAGCAGGGCGTACGGATGCCGGGATGGTGGCGCCGCCCGCCCCGCTGACCGCGCGGGCAGGCGGTCAGGCGCTCGCAGCGGAGCGCCCTGCGCTGAATCCGGCGGCGAAGCCGCGCTCGTAGGCGCCCTCGGCGGCGCGCTGGCGGGGTGAGTGGTCGCGGCATCCTTCGCCGTCGGGTCCGGCGTGGTGGTGGATGCCGCGTCCGAATCCCGGTCCGCCGGGTACGAAGCCGTGCTGGTGGGGGCCGAAGCGGTGCCCGCGGGGGCCGAATCCACGACGGTGGCGCGGGTGGCCGCCGTCATCGAGGTCGTCCGGCGCGCCGAGCGCGCGGGCGACGGCGTCGAGGGTGGCGCCGGCGGCGGCCAGCTCCTCCGCGGACGCGGCCTCGTGCAGGCGGGCGTCGAACTGCTCGGCGTGCCGGCGCAGCCCGTCCGCGGCGTCGCGCCCCGCATCGGTGAGCGACCAGGTGCCGTCGGTCTCGGCGATCCAGCCGCGTTCGGCGAGTCGACGCAGGCCCTTGCCGCCATGGGGGTGCTGGCGAAGGCGCGTGAGCAGTTCCGCCGCCTGTTCGGAGGCGAGAGCACGCAGAAGGCGCGCCTCGCGCGGACGGATGCCGTCGGCGGCGAGGGCCCGGGCGCGATCGTGCCAGAGGGCGCGATCGACCGCGCGGACGCTGCGGACGAAGTCGCGGGGGTCGGGGGTGGTGGGGGTGCTGTCAGGGGTGTCGGTGGGGGTCTCCATGGGAGGTCCTTTCATCGGGTGATCGCCGGGCGATCTCATTTGCATGTCAAAGTGCATGTGCATGTAGTGTGACATGCAGTCTGAGAACATGTCAAGCGACATGTAAATTTGAGGGATGACGGATGCCGACTCTCCCTCCTCCGCCACGGACCTCGACGCGATCGATGCGGCCCTCGGCCGGCTGCGCGGGCGGGGACCCCGGCCCGGTGGCGCTGGAGCCCATCGCGGCGCTCCGCACGGGTTCGGCCCCCGCGGGCACTGGCCCGCTCCGCCGGAGGGCGGCCCCGCGATGCGGATGGGCGGCGGCCCCGCGCGCCTGCGTCTGATCGAGGCGCTGCACGCGGCATCCCACCCCCTGAGCGTGAGCGAACTGGGCGAGGCGATCGGTGTCGATCAACCCCGGGCGTCGCGGCTGGTGCAGCAGAGCGTCGAGATGGGCCTCGTGCAGCGCGAAGCCGACCCCGACGACGCCCGTCGCACCCGGATCGCTCTCACGCCCGTGGGAGAGCAGTTCGCGCGCGGGTTCCGGGGCCGGCGCCGCGAGCATCTGACCGCGGCGTTGAGCGATTTCAGCGCGGACGAGCGTGCGGAGCTGGCCCGCCTGCTCACGAAGCTCGCTGCGGCCTGGCCGCGCGACTGAGGCGGGGACTCACCCCTCGGGCCAGATCTCGTCGACCTCGAGCGTCAGATCGATGATCTGCTGAAGCAGCCCGCCCATGGTCGTTGCCCGCAGCAGGCGCTGCTGGTCGTACTCCACCAGGGGCGCGATCGCGGCGACCTGCCAGGCGGCGGCGACGGGATCGGACGACAGCTCGATGTGCGCGCCCCAGGGGGCATCGGGAAAGCGGCCGAGCACGCGGCGCACGATGGCCTCGGCCTCGGTGCGCAGCGGCGTCAGCGCGTCGTTCCAGGCCAGCGGCTCCTGCAGCGAGACCTCCGCCCGGGGGTACGGGTCGTCGTCGAGCCAGCGGTCGACGGTGAAGCGGTCGGTGCCGATGGCGACCACCTGGAGGGCATCGGCGCCGGCGGCGACATCGACCAGGCGGGCCAGTGTGCCGATGCCGGAGCGCTGGTCGCCGCCGCCGGTCTCGTGCCCGCGGTCGATGAGGACGACCCCGAACTGCGGATCATCGCTGTCGAGCAGTTCGCCCATCAGGCGCAGGTAGCGCGGCTCGAAGACGCGCAGCGGCAGGGGTGTGTGGGGAAAGAGCACCGATCCGAGAGGGAACATCGGCATGACGGTCATGCGCCCAGTCAACACCGACGGACGTACAGTGGGCGCGTGCCTCGCCTTCCCGCATCGATCCGCCCCGACGTTCCCGGCCCCGGACAGGAGTCGGTCTGGGACTATCCGCGCCCGCCACGCGTCGAGCCGGTGCCCGTGCGTGTGACCATCCGTCTCGGCGGCCAGCTCATCGTCGACACCCACGATGCCGTGCGCGTGCTCGAGACGAGCCACCCGCCCGTCTACTACCTTCCGATCGCCGACTTCGCGCCGGGCTCCCTCGTGGATGCCGAGGGGTCGTCGTTCTGCGAGTTCAAGGGCGCCGCGCGCTATCTCGACGTGGTCGGCGGCGGCATCACGCGGGCACAGGCCGCGTGGAACTATCCGCATCCCGCGCCGGGGTACGCGGCGCTGAGCGACCGGGTGGCGGTCTACGCCGCTGCGATGGACGAGTGCACGGTCGATGGGGAAGTCGTCACGCCGCAGCCGGGTGGCTTCTACGGCGGCTGGATCACGGCGAACGTGCTCGGCCCGTACAAGGGCATCCCGGGTTCGATGGGGTGGTGACGGCGCCGGACGGCTACCGTGGGTGTATGGCCTCTGACAGCTTGACCGATCCCCTCGAGGCCGCGCCCGCGCCCGACACCCAGACCGACGCCGACTCCGCGGCATCCACCGACATCCCGTCGACCCCCGGCTTCGCCGATCTCGGCCTCGACGCCGCCGTGCTGAAGGCGCTGAAAGATGTCGGCTACGAGACGCCGTCGGCGATCCAGGCGGCGACGATTCCCGCGCTGCTCGCCGGCCGCGACGTGCTGGGCACCGCGCAGACGGNCACGGGCAAGACGGCGGCCTT
>NZ_BADB01000423.1:0-1387 GCF_000333415.1 Microbacterium sp. B24
CCGGTCAGAGTGTCGTCGTCGAAGGTGTGCGCCATGGCACCCACCTTAGGGGCGGGTGCACGGGCCGCGACGGCCCACCTCCCGGGGCAATGGCCCCGCGACGCAATCGTCACAGGAGCGTCACGGCGGCGGGTCGTATGCGCATCGTGATCTACGCTGAAAGGACTGACCAGGGGGTGAGGATGCGGGGTTTTCGTCGATCGCGGCGTCTTGCGGTGGTAGCCGGCACGCTCGCGTTGGCGATCACGCTGGCCGCGTGCTCGTCGACCGACACGGTGTCGCTGCCGCTGCCCGATCAGGTGGATGCCGCCATCGGTGGCGATGTTCAGGCCCAGCTGCAGACGGCCGTCGAGCGCGCCGTGGCCGCATCGGGCGCATCGGGCGCGATCGTCGGCGTGCGCGTTCCGTGGGCAGGTGTCTGGGACGCGGGCGTCGGCACGGTCGCTCCCGGCGGCGCCGCGGTGAACGACTCCATGACCTTCCATGCCGGTGCCGTCACCCGGTCGATGACCTGTGACGTGCTCTACGGCCTCGTCCACGACGGCGTGGTCTCGTTGGACGACCCCGTCGGCACGTATGTGACGGGTCTGGGCGATCAGGGTGCTCGGGACGGCCTGACGCTCGGTCAGCTCTGCGATTCGACATCGGGTATCGGCGCGTACGATCCGACCGTCGATGCGCGCATGCGCGCCACGCCCTCCCGCGTCTGGACTCCGCGGGAGCTGATGGCTTTCGGAATGTCCCAGGCATCGAACGTGCAGCCGGGCACCGTGTTCGCCGACTCCGACACCGGTTACGTGCTGCTCGGGTTCGCCCTCGAGCGGGCGACCAGCAAGACGGCGGCGCAGCTCTATCAGCAGTACGTGTTCGGCCCGAACGGGATGACTTCCACGTCGTTGCCCGACAACGGCACCGCCGACCTGAACGGCCTGTGGACGGGCGCGGCGGCCGACGGCACCGCCGCGTGCACCGCGCCGACCCCGATCGTCGGCTTGTCCTCGAGCGCCGGCTTCACGGCATCCGGGGTCATCAGCGACCTCGCCGATATGGGCCGATACGTGCAGGCGCTGGCGATGGGGCTGCGTCCCTACGACGCCCCCGGCCGCTTCGAGAACCCGCTGCCGGCGGTGGCGAACGGTCCGTCATGGTTCACGGCGCGCGGGGGGAGCTACCAAGCCGGCAGCCTCATCGGGCAGTACGGCTCGGTCCCCGGCGCGCTGACGGCGGCGTTCGCCGACCGCACGACCGGCATGAGCGTCGTCGTCACCTTGAACAACTCGCGGGCGTCGGCCGACCTCGTCCGCAGTCTCGCCTGGGAGCTCGCTGCCATCGCGTCGAAGGCGCCGGCGGCGGCGGGACGCACCGCCCCGCAAGCGGGGCTGCCCTG
>NZ_BADB01000422.1:0-4525 GCF_000333415.1 Microbacterium sp. B24
CGACGATCGCTCGAGGCGACGACCACGGGCCCGACCGCCGAGAGCTCCTGCTGAAGTCGCTCGGCGACCTCTCGCGCCTGAGCGCGGCCGGTGTCGTTGAGGGGAATGTCGGTGGAGCCCTGGATGCGTCGCATCGCGTTCCAGTCCGTCTCGCCGTGGCGCACGAGGATGAGGGTCGTCACGCTTCGAGCCTAGGCGAGGTCGGCGTGGGTTCAGCGCGCCGCCGGCAGCGCGCGGGCGAACGCGCGCAGCACCTCGGTCGTGCCCGCGTCGATCTTGACCGTCGCCCGCGCATCGCCGCGTGTCTGGCCGCGGTTGACGATCACGACCGGGAGCTTGCGACGTCGGGCGCGCTCGAGCAGTCGGATGCCGGAGTTGACGACGAGAGACGAGCCGGCGATGACGAGGGCCTCGCTGGTCTGTACCAGCTGCTCGGCCTCGGTGAACTTGGCGACGGGGATGTACTCGCCGAAGAAGACGACGTCGGGCTTGAGCATCCCGTGGCACACGCTGCAATTCGGCACGACGAAGCCGTCGCTGGAAGAGGGGAGGACGTCGCCGTCGGGGCCCAGCTCGACCGCGTCCGGCACCGTGATCCAGGGGTTGTCCGCCTCGACGCGCGCCGCCAGGTCGCGGCGATCGAACACCTGCCCGCAGTGCGTGCAGAGCACGCGGCGCATCGTGCCGTGCAGTTCGACGACACGGCGGCTGCCCGCGCGCACGTGCAGGCCGTCCACGTTCTGGGTGATGACCCCGCTCGCGATGCCCCGGCTCTCCAGCTCGGCGAGGGCGACATGGCCGTCGTTCGGCTGCGCGGCGGCGAAAGCCCGCCATCCCAGGTGGCTGCCGACCCAGTAGCGTCGGCGCGAGGAGGCGCTGGAGAGAAACTGCTGCGCCGTCATCGGGGTGCGCGTGGGGGCACCCTTGCCCCGATAGTCGGGAATGCCGGAGTCCGTCGACACACCCGCGCCGGTGAGCACCGCGATCCGCCGCCCGGACAGGGCGTCCAGGGCGCGCTCAACCGCGTCGGCCGCCTGACGGTCGAGGTGCGGCCCGGCCTCGAACGAGTGATCCAGCAGCGTCGACATGGCGTCCTCCCTCCCACACTCCCTCTTCGAGACTACGCGTCCCGCTTTTCGCGGAGGTTACACGCTGGTCCGTCGCCGCGGCGTCCGGGGCGTGCCAGCATGGACGGATGCCTGTGGTGCGCATCGACGATCCTGCCGACGACCGTCTCGCGGACTACCGCGACCTCACCGACGTCGCTCTGCGGCGTGTGCTGGAGCCGGCGGGCGGTCTCTACATCGCCGAGTCGTCGAAGGTGATCGCCCGCGCCGTCGCCGCCGGTCATCGGCCACGATCCGTGCTGGTGCAGCAGAAGTGGCTCGATGACACGGCGCCCTTCGCCGGTGACGCCCCCGTCTACCTGGTCGATGACGACGTGGCCGAGCGTCTCACCGGCTACGCCGTGCACCGCGGAGCTCTCGCGGCGATGCACCGGCCGCCGCTGCCGTCCGTCGGCGAGGTCGTCGCCGGGGCGCGGCTGGTGCTGGTGCTGGAGGACATCGTCGACCACACCAATGTCGGAGCCGCCTTCCGCGCCGCCGCCGGCCTCGGTGCGGACGCCGTCCTGGTCACGCAACGCTGCGCGGACCCTCTGTACCGTCGGAGCGTCCGGGTGAGCATGGGGACGGTCTTCCAGGTGCCGTGGACCCGCCTTCCCGATGACGCGGCCGGGGGATGGGGCGCCGGCCGCGACCTGCTGCACGATGCCGGGCTGCACCTGGCCGCCCTCGCGCTCGCCGACGACGCGGTGGCCCTCGACGCGTTCGCCGCTGCGCGCCCGCCGCAGGTCGCGCTGCTTCTGGGTGCCGAAGGCGACGGGCTGTCGCGTCGGGCGCTGGCCGCGGCCGACACCGTCGTCACGATCCCGATGGCGGGCGGCGTCGACTCGCTGAACGTCGCCGCCGCCGCGGCGGTCGCGCTCTGGGCGTTGCGTTAGGCCTGCCGGTCCGGCCCCGCGGCGCGATCGCGGCCCGGGGCCTCCACCAGGACCGGAAGCGGCTCGGGGCGCTTCGCGGTGATGTTGTCGCCCGAGGACTGATGGCGAAGGCGACGCAGCACCCAGGGAACGAAGTGCGTGCGCGCCCAGACGAGGTCGTTGGTGCGCGCCTCGCGCCAGGTGAGCTGCGGCAGGGGATCGGGCTGCATCGGCTGCAGATCGTTCGGCACGTTGAGCGCGCGCAACACCATGCGGGCGATCTCGTGGTGTCCGAGAGCGTTGTAGTGCAGGCGGTCGTCGTCGAAGAACCGCATGTCTTGAACCTCCTTCAGCGCCCACTGGTCGGCCACGATGCAGTCGTAGCGGTCGGCGATCGCCCGGATGTTCTCGTTGTAGATGGCGACGCGCCCGCGGATGCCGCGGAACACCGGCGTGAACTCGGTGTCCACACCGGTGAAGACGAGAAGCGTCGCACCCTGAGAACTCAGCCGGGCGACGGCATCCTCGAACTGCTGCGCCACGGCGTCCGGGTCTCCATTGGGACGCAGGACGTCGTTTCCGCCGGCGGAGAACGTGATGAGGTCGGGGTTGAGTGCGAGCGCGGGCTCGACCTGATCGGCCATGATCTGCGCGATCAGCTTGCCCCGGACGGCGAGGTTGGCGTAGGCGAAATCGTCCACCTGGGCGGCGAGCACCTCGGCGACGCGGTCGGCCCACCCCCGATGGTCGTCGGCCGTGCCGGGAATGGGGTCGCCGATGCCTTCGGTGAAGGAGTCGCCGATCGAGACCATGCGACGCCAGGGGTGCGCGCTCTCGTTGGGGATGTACGGCGAACGGTGCTCGTCGGGGGTGGCTTCGTTCCTGCGCATGACTCTCCTGACTCGTGGTCTTCTTCGAGGCTACCGGCCAGAGGCCTTCCCGCAGAGAGCCGCCGTGGGGGAGGCGTCGTTTAGGGTGGTCAGTCGTGGACGGGACGGACGAGCGAGGACAGGAGCACTTCGGCAGCTTCGCCGCCGAACACCTTTCGCCCGCCTTCCCGCAGCGCGCCCCCTGGGGAACGGCGCAGAATCTCCGCGCGTGGCAGGCCGAAGCGCTCGAGGCGTACTTCTCCGCCGACGGACCGGACGGCGTGGGTTCCGGCCCGCGCGACTTCCTCGCCGCCGCGACCCCGGGCGCCGGCAAGACGACCTTCGCCCTGCGTCTGGCGAGTGAACTGCTGCGTCGCGGCATCGTGGACCGCCTCGTCGTGGTCGCGCCCACCGAGCACCTGAAGACCCAGTGGGCAGATGCGGCAGCTCGTGTCGGCATCCGACTCGACCCGCGGTTCACCAACCGTCAGAGCGCGCCCGCTCGTCATTTCCACGGCGTCGCCGTCACCTACGCTCAGGTCGCCGTGAAGGCGTCGGTGCATCAACGTCTGACGATGGACGCGCGCACGCTCGTGATCCTCGACGAGGTGCACCACGGCGGTGACGCGCTCAGCTGGGGCGATGCGCTGCGCGAGGCATACGGTCGCGCGACGCGCCGCCTCCTGCTGTCGGGCACACCGTTTCGCAGCGACACGGCACCGATCCCGTTCGTCGAGTACCACCCGAACGAGAAGGGCATCCGCCTCTCGCGCACCGACTACAACTACGGCTACGGGCGCGCGCTCGCGGACGGCGTCGTGCGTCCCGTGCTGTTCCTCGTCTACGCCGGCAAGATGCGCTGGCGCACGAAGGCCGGCGACGAGCTGGAAGCCCACCTCGGTCAGGACAACACCAAGGACGTGACCGCTCAGGCCTGGCGCACCGCCCTCGATCCGGAGGGCGACTGGATCCCCGCGGTGCTGCGCAGCGCCGACCGCCGGCTGAGCGAGGTGCGCCAGGACGTCCCGGATGCCGGGGGACTGGTGATCGCCACGGATCAGACGGCGGCGCGCGCGTACGCCGCGATCCTGCGCGAGATCACCGGCGAGGCGCCGACCGTCGTGCTCTCCGACGACAAGGCCGCCTCGGGCCGCATCGAGACGTTCGGCACGGCGACGACCCGCTGGATGGTGGCCGTGCGCATGGTGTCAGAAGGCGTCGACGTTCCTCGCCTCGCGGTCGGTGTCTATGCCACGAGCGCGTCGACGCCGCTGTTCTTCGCGCAGGCGATCGGCCGCTTCGTGCGGGCCAGGCGCCGGGGCGAGTCGGCATCCGTCTTCCTTCCCAACGTGCCGGTGCTGCTCACGCTCGCCGGGGAGATGGAGCGCGAGCGCGACCACGCTCTCGACCGCGAGGGCGGCGACGACGACGGGCTCGAAGACACTCTGCTCGCCGAGGCGGAGCGCGAAGACAAAGCCTCGGACGAGCTGGAACAGGAGTTCTCCTACCAGGCGCTCGGCTCGGTCGCCCACTTCGACCGTGTGCTCTACGACGGCAAGGAGTTCGGCCAGCTGGCGGTGCCGGGCACCCCGGAGGAGGAGGAGTCCCTGGGGGGTGCCGGGGCTGCTGGAACCCGAGCATGTGCACGAACTTCTCATGCAGCGCCAGTCGCGTC
>NZ_BADB01000421.1:0-2309 GCF_000333415.1 Microbacterium sp. B24
CCGAGACGGCTTTCGAGGGCCGCGAGGGAGGGGGGAAGGGTAGCCATTGTCGAGCACGCTCCTTCGGAAACAGATGGGGCCGCCGCGCATGAGTGCAACATGATGCCGCGCTCTCTCGCGACGCACACGAAAGCTGCGAGCCGCGAGCCGCGAGCCGCGAGCGCTCGTCCCCGCCATACACGGGGCCAGGGACGAGCGGGACGCAACCTCGAGGGGGTGGTTACGCCTTGGTGATGCGAACCGCTCCGCCGTGCTCGATGAGGTCGACGGTGCCGTCTTCCTGGTCGACCGCGAGGGGCATGGCCTGGACGGCGGCGAAGGTCGACACGAGGGAGCGGTCGGCGGCGACGTTGCTGTCGTAGTCCACGACGTGGCGGACGGCGAACGAACGGCTACCGTTCTCGACGAGCGGCGTGGTCAGGGATGCGCCGTGCGCGGCACCTTGCGGCACCTCGGGCGCGCGGACCACGAGGGAGAACGCCTGCGGCACGAAGGCGACAAGGTCTTGCGCGTCGAGGCGCGTACTCTCGATGACCTCGAAGCCGCGCATCTTGCCGTCGGCGTCGAAGCCCTGGCCGGTCGGTGCGTCGAGGAGGTCGGCGTAGACGTCAGATCCGACGGCGGCCACGAGGCGCGAGTCGCCGGTGACGCCGTTGTCGCGGAGACGACGCCGCGCGGCGGTGAAGGCCTTAGCCGGGGTGGCTGCGGCGTAGGTGATGCCGGAGGCGGCGGGCGTCGCGGAGAGTTCCGCGGCTACGAGGGCCTCGATCTTCGCGGCGATTGCCCGCGTCTGCGGCTTGAGTACCTGACGCGAGAAGTCGGCGATGTTGAGGCTGAGGTCGCCCTCAGACAGGATCGCCAGGTTATAGAGGTGATCTTCGAGGGTGACCTCGATGAACTGCTCCGAGAGCTCGTCCGCGACGAGCGCGGTCGTCTTGTCGTTGATCGGCTTCGAGCGCGTCGGGATCGCCGCCGGGACGGGAATGCGTACGGTAGCGCCCTGTCCACGGGTGAAGCCCGAGGCGGCGTCCGTGGAGATGAGGTTGGCGAGGTTGAAGTCCTTGCCTACGAAGAGCGCGGCGACGGTAGCGAGCTGCTTGATATCGAGGTTGAAGGCGTTAGCCATGAGAGGCTCCTTGAGAGCGCGAGGCGCGGGAATGCGCCGGATGGAATAGGGGTGGGAGCCGCGTCTCGCGGTGGGCGACGCCCTAGGGCCTGCCGTAGGGGTCGGGGATGGCCCACGGCCGCTCGAGCTCTCTGCGCGCGCCTGGCGCGCCAAGAGCTACGGGGGGTGGCCGTGGGCCCGGGGATGCGCCAGAAAGCGCTGAGAACGGCTCTCCGCATCGCGAACGAGGAGAGCCGGTGCTCGGGATACCGGGTGCGCTAGCTAGGCGCGGTGCGGTCACGCGAGCGACGCGCCTAGGCGCGACAGGGGAAGCCGCCCCGAGGGACTCACGCCTCGGAGCGGTAGTCAGTGGCAGCTACGCGGGGGTCACGGTGGGCTGCAGGCGCATCCACGCGAGGGCCGTGTGAGAGTCCACACGGGTGACCTCAGCGAGCAGCGCGTTGCGGGTCTCGCGATCTATAGCGAGCAGGCCACGAGCGATAGCCCGAGACGTGCCCAAAGCGGCCGCGATGCGGCCGGGACGGGGGTCGGGGTCGGGGTAATCCACGGTGCCTCCTGGCGCAAAATTGGGGCGGCCCCCGTGCTCACTCCGCTAGGAGCAGGCCGGGGGCCGTCAGGGTGCCTCGCCCCCGCCGAGGGGGAGACTCCGGCGTGGGGCCGGGGTAGCGGGAAAGGGCGCGGCGTCGGCGCGCGTGATGAAGCCCTCTATCTATAGAAGTTGGTGCCTGTTTCGGTTACGCGACGAGGGCCGCGAGGATTGCGTCAGCGCGGGCGTTGCCGACCTCGCGAGCGCCGGCGATGTCGACGTCTTCGGGGTCGAAGATGCCGAGGACGCGGGCCGACGCGAGGACGGCGCGCACGGCGTCTCGGACGCATGCCTCACGGATGCGCGCGGCCTCTTCCGAGGCGTAGGAGGCTTGCCGGTGCTGCGCCGGGTCGGAGTCCCAGACCGTGCGGCCTCGGCGGTCGGCGCGCACTGTGGCGTAGCCGAGGTCGCCGAGGGACGGTTTGCGTCCTTCTTCGCCGTCGGACGTGAAGAGGTCGACGGGGGAGGCGATGCCCGCTCGGCGCCCTTCATAGGCGTCTGCTCTCGCCGATGCGCTCGCGGCGAGGCCCGCCCGAATGCGGTCGGCGTCAGCCGAGGTCATCGGACTCTAGAGGATCCCCGGGACCGAGCTCGAAT
>NZ_BADB01000420.1:0-3033 GCF_000333415.1 Microbacterium sp. B24
GCCGAGGGGGCGGCTTGATCATTGAAGAAGTCGTCTACGCGCACGAGTCACAGCGTAGGGCGGCGCGTGGACGCCGTCGGGTTACAGCGCCGAGGGTGGCGCGGCTTCCGCCGAGGGCGGCTCGGAAAGGTACTCAAGGAACTTCCGTCCCTTCGGCGTCGTGCGTGCGTGAAGCTCGCGGGCGTGTGAGTCAGATAGTTCGCGTTGAATGGCGACAAGTCGCTCTCGCTCGAGGTCGCTGACGGCCTGAGCGAACGGCGGCCACCACTCAGCGAGCGGGACGCCGAAGACAGCGGTGAGGGAATTGTTGTTGTCGGCCTCGTAGCGGCGCGCCATGTCGACACCGTTGGCGGTTGCCCACGCGTGACCGTCGTCGAGATAGTGCAGAAGCCAGACGTGGAGGTCGTCGAAGTCGACGACGAGACGCCCGAACTGGGAGCGCTCGGTGTGGGAGAACGGAGCCCAGCTTCCCGCATGCGCGACGGCATTGGCGAGGCGGCGGCGCTTCCCGGCGCTGGCCGTCTCGGCTGCGGCGCGCTGAGCGTGCGTGACGGCGGCGACAAACTCGTCCGAGTCGACAACGTCCTCGAGCGTGAGGCTCTCGTCAAGGCGCGCGATGGCGTCGGTGAGCGATCGAGCCATAAGTGAGTTGAATTCGTGCTGGCGGGCGGCTTGGCGCGTGTCGAGGACATGGGCGAGCGTCTCCGCCGCGATGGGGCCGACGATGGGGATGGCGCCGAGGGCGGCTTTACCAACGTAGGCGAGGGTGTCTTCGGCGGGCTCGTGTGGCGGGACGGCGGAGACGAGGTCGGTCATGTGTCCATCGTGGCAGGCACAGCCGACACGGCTCGTTAGGCTCCGCTCATGGGATTTCTAGACCGACTCTTCGGGCGGAGGGCCGCGGAAGCCGCAGAAGTGGCTTCGCCCGGCGAGGTGCCAGTGCCCGAGCCGACCGTGACGATCAGGCATCGGGACGGCACCGTCGAGCGGCGGCCCGTCCAGCGCCACGAGGGGAGCTTCGACGATTGGGTTACCTCGATGGAGGCGAAGCGGTCGAGCCGCAAGGACTCTGCCGCGAAGGTCACTGTGGCCGAGATTGACGAGGACAGCTTGCGCGTGCTCGATCTGCGCGAGGTCGCGTCGGGGCGGCATCGGATCGTCGGCTCAGCGAACTACTTGACGGACGATGAACGCCGCGCCCACGGCGGCACGTCGTATCTGCTCGTGCGTGAGCCGGGGAACGCGCACGACGGCAACGCTCTCGCGGTCTACGGGCGCGGGCGAAAGGTGGGCTACCTCTCGGCGGCGAAGGCGGCGGGCCTCGCGCCGATGCTGGACGGCCTCGGATTCGACGCCTACCGGATCGGCGGAACGACGGTCATCGAGAATTCGATCCGGCTGTGGGCGGATATCCCGACGGTGACGGCGATGCGCGCCTACGTGAAGGGTCGTTAGAACGACGAAAGGCCCCCGCTCCGGTGAGGGAACGGGGGCCAATCGAATCGGGCGGCGTACTTGAGGAGGCGCTCTGCGCCGTGAGCCCCAGCGCCCGCAGGAGGGCGACGCCCTAGCGGCGGTACTGGCGGACCTCGGCGATGAGGGCGTGGGCGACGGATTGGCCCATCGAACCGGCGACAATGAGGCGGTCCTCGTCGATCCGGGATTGCATCTTGTCGGCGTCGGAGAGAAGGTCACAGGCGCCGTAAAGGGCGCTTAGCTTCGCCTTTTCGAGGGATGGATGAGCGTCGACAATGTCGCGGAATGTGCGCTTAGCGGCGGCCGACCAGGCCGAACGGGCGCGAGATTGCGGGGAATTCGCCACAATGCGCTCCTTTCGGCGGGTCGGGCGGGGTTGGCGGGAGCGCCTGAAAACGGAGGGCCATACGTAGCGACAGGGAGACGCTATGCCTCACCGGGCTTCTAGCGAGGGGGTAGTGGGAGACCCTCCCCTGGCCGCTACGCTTCGGGTGTGCCGCTGAGCGACTCCGACATTGCCTACTGGGGCGCGTGTGCTTCGGTCGCGCCGGTGCTTGGCCTTGCAGTCGTGCTCGAGGCTCGCTACCTGCGCTCCGTCGGGCAGGGCGGCGCATACTGGGCCAAGATCGTCGTCGGCGTGATGTACGTCCTCGCGGGCACAGCGAGTGTCATGGCTCTGGGCTCATCCCTCGAGGTGCTGCGCAATGGGGAGGCGGGTGAGTTCACTCGGTCGCTGGTGCCGCATCTCTTGACCTTCGGTTGGGGAATGGTCATCACGTCGCCGTTGGTCGTGATGCTCACTGACTCGATGTGGGAGAGGCCCTCGCGTGCGCGGAGGAAGGCCCCGGGGTCGCCTGTAGTGGAGGCTCCTGGGGTGGTTCAAAGTGGGGAGGTGGCCCGCTCGCCGGAGGTCGTTGAGCGGGCCGTGACGCCTAGGCGGGAGACCCGGAGAAGCCGTAGGCGTCGGCGTGCCGCGCCGGGTTCCTAGGCCTGGCCGCATGCTCACCCCGCGCGGTTCCCGCCGCCGGGTGCTCACGCCACGGGGTGAAAGAGTCCCTGCGTGCTCTCGCCGCGCCTGCACACACAGGCCGCGAGCACTCCGCCGCCCGCTTCGATGACGGGGGATGGCGGAGAAGATGAGGGGCCTCTAGATGCCCTCGCGGAAGGGGATGGCGGAGCCGCCCTGCACGGGGGCGCACTCCTCGACGCCTGCGGTGTACGCCGAGGGGGTACGCACGGAGCCTGTGAAGCCTCGGCGGCCCGTCGCGGCGCGTGCAATTTGCGACGCCTCGCGGAAGGTGAGGTAGACGCCCGTGGACTCGGAGAGTCCGACGGTGTGCTC
This sequence comes from Microbacterium sp. B24, assembly GCF_000333415.1. Classification (NCBI taxonomy): domain Bacteria; kingdom Bacillati; phylum Actinomycetota; class Actinomycetes; order Micrococcales; family Microbacteriaceae; genus Microbacterium; species Microbacterium sp. B24. The sequence continues at coordinate 2,819 of NZ_BADB01000420.1, forward strand.
ACCGAGGGTTTCTTGATTGATGCCTCGAGGGTTCTCGTATCCTCGGCGAGCCGCCGTCAGAACGACAAGCTCGACCACGGCGGGAGCCGCGCCTGCGGCCCAGATGTGCCCGGTTCGCTCGGAGACCTCGGCGAGGACGAGCGTGGTGGCGTCGTCAAGGGCGGCCTCGGCGCGAACCTTGTCGGGGACTCTAGAGGATCCCCGGGACCGAGCTC
>NZ_BADB01000419.1:0-2036 GCF_000333415.1 Microbacterium sp. B24
CCCGCTGAACTCTCTCGGCCACCTTCGGCATGCCGATCGCCCTGACCGAGGAGGGCGGGCGCTACGCCGCGCGGGCTACGCACGGCGACTGAGATCCGGATTCTTCCGAGCGGCCTCAGGCTGGTATGATCGACCCTTGGTGCATGCGCGCCCGCGCCCGCATCACAGACTTCCCTCGCCCTGGCAAAATCCAGGGCACCACGTTAGGAACCCCATGAAGACTGACATCCACCCCGAGTACCAGGCGGTCGTGTTCCGCGACCTCGGCTCCGGCGAGACCTTCCTGACCCGTTCGACGGTCACGAGCGACAAGACGATCGAGCTCGACGGTGAGACCTACCCGGTCATCGACGTCGAAATCTCCTCGGCCTCGCACCCGTTCTACACGGGCAAGCAGCGCATCATGGACTCGGCCGGTCGCGTCGAGAAGTTCAACCAGCGCTTCAAGAACTTTGGGGCACGCTAAAGGCGTCACGCAAGTTCAAGAGCCCTCCGATCCGAATGGGTCGGGGGGCTCTTTGCATGTTCAGGCGAGTTGCGTAGGACCCTTTGCGCAAGTGTTTTTACCCTCTCATCTGGAGTTTGCTCGCCGAAGTTACATGTGATTGGCTCCTTCTCGAGGGCATCATGCAGATGCCGAAGGGGGAATCATGATGAGTGCGATTAACGCCCTGGCGGAGCGCGTGAGGGCGGATCACTTCACGGTCGAGGCCGTCGCATGGGAGTGGGCTGCGAAGCTGCGTATGGCTGCGGAGCGGTGTGCGTCGATTGAGGCCGCCGTTCTCGCCGACACGGTCGAGCGAACGATCGCTGCGGAAGGTGCCGACGGCCTCGTCGACATCGCGATTGCCGGGCCGATGTGCGGCGGGATCGGGTGCAACGACGTCCGCGCGCTCGTGCGCCTTGTCGACGAGAGGCTCGCCGGGCACGCTCTGGCGGCTTGAAACGGCCCGGGACGAAGTCAAAGTCGCCCCGGGCCGCGACGTCCAGCCTGCGGCCCTCAGACTCGGTCTAGGGGCCTCTGTCGTACGTGTCAGAGGTAGAGCGACAAGATGCTCGCTGCGGCACCAGCAATGAGGCCGGCGCCGACGAGAGCTATGTCCCAGATGAGGTCGTTGCGGATCGCGAGCGGCACTCCGACGCGGTCGCCCCACGCTTCGTCGACCTCGTCCCACGTATACCCCGGTGACTCGCGCTCTACACTGACCCGTCGAGCCTCACGGAGGTCTCGCTGTGCGCGCCAGAGGAGCCGCCCGAAGCCGATGATCGGAAGTACAGCAGATAGCGCGTAGAGGATGACAAGGACGGCCATCGGGTCTCCTAGTTATTTTCGGCGAGGCGGCGCAAGATGTTCGCGAGCTGGATGACGGCGTCGGCGGCGATACCTGCGCGAACGCGCGTTCCATCGGAGTTGTGCTTGACCGCCTGTGCAAACTCGATGGTCTTCTTGACGAGGGCGCGAATCTCGGCATTGCCGGGGCCAGGGAGGGCGTCGTCGGCGTAGCGTTCGAGGCGGTTCTTAGTGCTCGCTACCGGCGGCTCCGTCTCGCCGGGGCGGAGATGCCGCGCGGGGTCGTAGACGGTGGCACTGAGCGCCTCGAGGACCGCGACGCAATCGTTGCCGATGTTTCGGTAGTCCTGGACAGTCTGCGCCGAGTGGAAGTGGCGGCGAAGCTCCTTGACCTCTTCGTCGACGGCTGGCCATCCCATGTTCTCCGCCGGGGTCACGGGGCTCGCGAGCTCGCCCGAGAGCGCGTCGTCCTCGAGCACCTCTAGGCGCTGTTGCAGCGGTTCGAAGAAGCGGGTGACCATTTCGCGACGAGCGGCCCAGCTTCCGTAGCCCTCGTTCTGCGTCCAGTACGTGCGGAACGTCGCGAAGTCAGAGAAGGGCGGGTCATACTCGGCGATGCTGAGGCGGCGTGTGAGCGCGGTGAGCGTGCGGAGAATCTCACGTGAGCCGACGTCGGTGACCGTTTGGCTCGAGTCGGTCCCGTAGGCGTGAACTCGGACTCTAGAGGATCCCCGGGACCGAGCTC
>NZ_BADB01000418.1:0-2069 GCF_000333415.1 Microbacterium sp. B24
GAGCTCGGTCCCGGGGATCCTCTAGAGTCAGCCGGAGAACCAGCGCTTGCCCAGACGCTGCTGCGCCGGCACCGAGGCCACGTAGGAGTTCAACAGAGCGGACATCCGCCAGGTCTGGGACACGTGCCGGTCGAGGCTGTGCGACTTGTACTGCGTCAGCACCACGATCTGCCGAAGTCCCGAATTGATCAGGTTCGAGATCGCGAAGTCGATCAGCCGGTACTGGCCGCCGAAGGGCACCGCGGGTTTGGCTCTGTCCTCCGTCAGAGGCATGAGGCGCTTTCCCTCGCCGCCGGCGAGGATGATTCCGAAGACCTTCGGCGCTGCAGGCATGTCACCACACTAGGCCCCCGTTCGACCGTGTACTAGCGTTCGTGACATGCGCGTCGACATCGTCACCAAGGAGTACCCACCCGAGATCTACGGCGGCGCCGGCGTCCACGTCACCGAACTCGTCGCTGCCCTGCGACGGAGCATCGACGTGCAGGTGCGTGCGTTCGGCGGCGACCGCGAGGAGGCCGACACGACGTCCTACGGCGTGCCGGTCGAGCTCGCCGGCGCCAACCCCGCGCTGCAGACGCTCGGCACGGACCTGGAGATCGTCGGCGATGTCGCGGGAGCCGATGTGGTGCACTCGCACACGTGGTACGCGAACTTCGCGGGGCACCTCGCCTCGCTGTTGCACGGCATCCCGCACGTGGTCACAGCCCACTCACTCGAGCCGCTGCGACCGTGGAAGGCGGAGCAGCTCGGAGGCGGGTATGCCGTGTCGAGCTACATCGAGAAGACCGCGTACGAGAACGCCGCCGCCGTGATCGCGGTCAGCGACGGAATGCGCCGCGACATCCTGCGCAGCTATCCCTCGCTCGATCCCGCGAAAGTGCGCGTGATCTACAACGGGATCGACGTGGAGGCGTGGCATCCGCGGGAGGACCATACGCTTCTCCAGCGCTACGGCATCGATCCGAATCGTCCGTCGGTGGTGTTCGTCGGTCGTATCACCCGGCAGAAGGGTCTTCCCTTTTTCCTGCGGGCCGCCGCTGAGCTGCCCGCAGACGTGCAGATCGTCCTCTGCGCCGGCGCTCCGGACACGCCGCAGATCATGGCCGAGGTCGAAGGTCTCGTCCGCGACCTCCAGGCGCGCCGGGACGGCGTGGTGTGGATCGACGAGTTCCTGCAGCGCGACCAGCTCTGCGCGATCCTGACCTCTGCCACCACCTTCGTGTGCCCGAGCGTCTACGAGCCGCTCGGCATCGTGAACCTCGAGGCCATGGCGTGCGGTGCCGCCGTCGTGGGCACCGCGACCGGCGGCATCCCCGAGGTCGTCGTCGACGGGGTCACCGGGCGGTTGGTTCCGATCGAGCAGGTGCAGGACGGGACCGGGACGCCCGTCGACCCCGACCGCTTCGTCGCCGATCTCGCGGCCGTGCTCACCGAAGTGGTGTCCGACACCGAGAGAGCGCGCGCGTACGGCGCGGCCGGCCGGGAACGCGCCGCCACGGCCTTCAGCTGGCAGGCGATCGCCGACGCCACGGAGGCTCTCTACCGTGAGGTCGCCGAGCGCGCGGACTGAGTGCGCGGACTGCGTGCGCGTCCGGCGCGTACCGCCGGGATGGGCGGGATGCCCCCGATAGGCTGGGCGCATGCCTCAGGTGCTCGAATTCGTCGATGTCGTCGTCCGCCGCAATGCTCGCAACATCATCGATCGCATCGACTGGCACGTCGCCGACGATGAGCGCTGGGTGGTCCTCGGACCCAACGGTGCCGGCAAGACCACCATCCTGCAGCTCGCGGCGACGCTGATCCACCCGACATCGGGTGAGGTCACGATCCTGGACGAGCGTCTCGGACGCACCGACGTGTTCGATCTGCGGCCGCGCATCGGGTTCGCGTCGTCGGCGATGGCCCGCCGGGTTCCGCCGGAGGAGACGGTGCTCGACGTCGTCCTGACCGCCGCATTTCTCGTGCTGGGGCGCTGGAACGAGACCTACGAGACGATCGACGAGCGGCGTGCGCGCCGGGTGCTGGCCGAGTGGAAGTTGGACATCTCGCCGAGCGCACGTTCGGGA
>NZ_BADB01000417.1:0-13767 GCF_000333415.1 Microbacterium sp. B24
GCTTCAGGGCCCCGACCAGCAGAAGAAAGCGGGAGTGCTCTCCGGCGGTGAGCGCAATCGCCTGAACCTGGCGCTCACCCTGAAGGAGGGCGGAAACCTGCTGCTGCTCGACGAGCCCACCAACGACCTCGATGTCGAGACGCTGAGCTCGCTGGAGAACGCCCTCTTGGAGTTCCCCGGATGTGCGGTGGTGATCACCCACGACCGGTGGTTCCTCGACCGCATCGCGACCCACATCCTCGCCTACGAGGGCACCGACGAGCACCCCGACAAGTGGTACTGGTTCGAGGGCAACTTCGAGGCGTACGAGGCCAACAAGATCGAGCGCCTCGGGCCCGACGCCGCCAACCCGCACCGATCGACCCACCGCAAGCTCACCCGTGACTGAACGACTGCACGTGCCCATCCATTTGCGATGGGGAGACCTGGACGCGTTCAACCACGTCAACAACGCGACGATGTTGAAGCTGCTCGAAGAAGCGCGCGTGCGGGTGTTCTGGACGCCGGTCTTCGGCGACGAAGCGCCCGACACCGCGGTGATCGACGCGGGCACCGATGCCGGCGTGCTGACGCTCATCGCACATCAGGAGATCGAGTACCTCGCGCCGGTGCCGTACCGGCGCGAGCCGCTCGACGTGCAGATGTGGTTCGGAAAACTCGGAGGATCGAGCATCGAGGTCTGCTACGAGGTTTACAGTCCACGAAGCGACGACCACCGCACGCTCTACGCGAAGGCATCCTCTTCCGTCGTGCTGGTCGATGCTCACACCTTCCGGCCGGTGCGACTCACCGACACGATGCGTGACGCGTGGGGCCCCTACCTCGGCGAACCCGTCTCGTTCCGGCGCCGCTGAGCGGGCGACGACGGCCCGCGTCAGGGGACGCGGACCATGATCTCCTGCCCGACAGATGCGACGAGCTCGCCCGCGCGGGTGAAGATCCGCCCCGATGAGAGTCCTCGCCCTGCGCGGGCGCTGGGCGAGTTCTGCACGTACAAGAGCCACTCGTCGACGCGCACGGGCCGGTGCCACCACATCGCGTGGTCGAGGCTGGCGACTTTGAGTCCGGGCTGCGACCACGGGATGCCGTGTCCACGCAGCACCGGCTCCTGGATGGTCAAATCGCTCATGTACGCCAGCACGGCGCGGTGCAGGGCGGCATCGTCTCCGAGGGGCCGCTTCGCTCGCATCCAGACGTTCTGGGCGGCAACGTGGGCACCCTCCACCGCATCGTAGATCGCACCCTCGGCATGCACGACTTCGATCGGATTGCGATCCAGGAGGCGCTGCGACAGCGGATGTCGCCGCGTTGTCTCCCACCGCGCCAGGGCCTCCTCGGGGCTGAGGACGTCCTCGGGCATACGGCTCTGATGGTCGAGGCCGTCATCCTCCTGTTCGAACGAGGCGATCATCGAGAAGATCGGCACCCCGTCCTGGTATACCTGCGTACGGCGTGTGGAGAAGGAACGGCCGTCGTGGATGCGGTCGACGGACAGCGTCACGCCCCGCATTGCGTCGCCGGGGCGCAGGAAGTAGCCGTGCATGGAATGCGGAACGCGGTCGTCGCCGGTCGTCCTGTCCGCCGCGATGATGGCTTGAGCCAGCACCTGGCCGCCGAAGATGCGGCCCGACGGCATCGGATGGGAGATCCCGGTGAAGATGTCTTCAGTGGTCCGCGCATCGCCGGAGGAGATATCCAGGACCTCCAGCATTTCGGCGACCGGATCGCTTTCGCCCTGCATTCCCGTTCCCACACGCTCTCCGTCCGTGGTGCATACAGCTTGATAGTTTAGGTCGGATGTCCGCACAGCTGTTGTTCCCCGATCCGTCGGCGGCGTCCGACGTCCTCACCTTCGCCGACCGTGCCGCGCGACTCGGCGATGGAGCCGTGCGCTTGCGCGCTGTGCAGGGGACGCTCGGGGTGACATCGGCGCCGCTTGCGCCCCAGACGCTCCTGGAGTCGACCCCCACCGTTCTCGGGATGCGGTTCGTGCGCGTGGACCCCGAACTCGAGTGCGACCTCGTCGTGGATGCCGCGTCGCTCACGATCGGCGACGATGAGCGCTCGGTCCTTCTGCCCGACTCCGCCGTCTCGGCACCGTGGGCCGGTGTGTCGCCGCCCCGGGGCGGCTGGACGCAGGCGAGCGGCATCGATGCCGCCACTCTCGCATCGCGCGCCCAGTGGGGGATCGCAGCCGTGGCCGAAGCGGTGCCTGCGTCCGCCGGCGAAGATGTGGTGCGTCTCGTGCGCGCCCAGGTATGGGGAGAGCCCGACGCCGAGCTCGCGGATCTTCCCCGGGGAGTCGCGTTCGCCGCCTTCGCTCTGGGCTTCGTCGCCGGCGCCGAGACGGCTGCCGTGCGCCGCAGCGGCCCGTGGACGCGGATCACCCTGCAGCGAGGTCACGTGCTGACGAGGACGCGAGTGCACACGGGGCTGACGGAGGTCCGAGCCACGGGCGCCCTCTGAGACGGGCCGGGGCCCGCGTTCGGCGGCGACGGATCAGCCGGCCGCGGCCCGTCCGGCAATGCGCCCGGAGAAGAGGCATCCGCCGACGAAGGTGCCCTCCAGAGCTCGGTAGCCGTGCACACCGCCACCTCCGAAGCCGGCCGCCTCACCCGCGGCGAACAGGCCGGGGATCACTGTGCCTCGTTCGTCCAATGCCCGCGCGGACAGGTCGGTCTCGATACCTCCGAGGGACTTCCGCGTGAGGATGTGCAGCTTGACCGCGATGAGCGGCCCGTTCGCCGGGTCGAGAATCGCATGCGGCGCCGCCGTGCGGATGAGACGGTCCCCGCGGAACGCGCGCGCCGACCTGAGCATCGCGATCTGCGCATCCTTCGTGAAGTCGTTGGTGATCTCGCGGTCGCGCGCCTCGATCTCACGGCGCACGAGCTGGGGATCCAGCAGCTCGCCTCCCGGGAGCGCCTGCATACCGTCGATCAACTCGTCCAACGAACGCCGGACGACGAAGTCCGCGCCCTGATCCATGAAGGCCTGGACGGGCCCCGCGGCCCCCTTGCCCAGGCGCGATCGCAACAGCAGTCGTACGTCCTTGCCGGTGAGATCGGGATTCTGCTCGCTTCCGGAGAGCGTGAACTCCTTCTCGATGATCTTCTGCGACAGCACGAACCAGGAATGGTCATGGCCGGTGCGTCGCAGGTGCGCGAGTGTCCCGAGAGTGTCGAAGCCCGGGTACAGGGGCACCGGCAGTCGTGCACCAATCGCATCGAGCCACACGGACGACGGGCCGGGGAGGATCCGGATGCCGTGGTTCGGCCAGATCGGGTTCCAGTTCTGGATGCCTTCGACGTAGTGCCACATGCGATCCCCGTTGATGAGGTGCGCTCCCGCCGCCCGAGCGACCGGCTGCATGGACCCGTCGACGTACGCGGGAACGCCCGTGATCATCTGGGTCGGGGGCGTGCCCAATCGCGCCGGCCACTGCGCGCGGACGAGCTCGTGGTTGCCGCCGATGCCCCCCGAGCACACGATCGTCGCGCTCGCGCGGATCTCGAAGGAGCCGGCGACCTCTCGTGACGTCTGCTCTCCTCGCGCGGCCGCCGAGGGGACGAGCACCTCGCCGTGCGCGCCCGTGACAGCGTCCGCGTCGGTCAGCAGCGCGGTGACGCGGTGACGGGGGAGTACGGTGATGCGACCGGAGGCCTCTGCGGCCTCCACCTCGGCCTGAAACGGGGCGACCAGCCCTGGGCCCGTTCCCCACGTGATGTGGAACCGAGGCACCGAGTTTCCCGGACCCGTCGCGTTGTAGCCGCCGCGCTCGGCCCAGCCGACGACGGGGAAGAACCCGACTCCTTTCCCGCGCAGCCACGCCCGCTTCTCTCCATGTGCGAAGTCGAGGTAGGCATCGGCCCATCGGCGGGGCCAATGATCTTCGTCGCGGTCGAACTGCGCCGTCGAGAACCAGTCCTGACGCGCGAGTTCCAGCGAGTCGGAGATACCGAGTCGTCGCTGCTCCGGCGAATCGACGAAGAACAAGCCGCCGAACGACCAGAACGCCTGGCCGCCGAGGTTGCATCGTGGTTCCTGATCGACGATGATCACTCGACGCCCGGCCGCTGCGGCCTCCGTGGCGGCAACGAGCCCGGCGAGCCCCCATCCGATCACGAGGATGTCCGTCTCGTGAAGCTGCGTCTTCGCCAAGGTCGACTCCTTCGTCGTGATCTCGGTGCCCGGGACGGGCGTCAGTTGGTCTGGTCCGAGGAACGGACCGCCAGCGAGGATGCCGTCGCTGGCCGTTCCGGGCCGATTCCGGTGGGCTCGAATGTGTTCACCATGGCATGCGCGGCGCGCTGGAGATAGTCCCAGAGCGTGGCCTCGTGCAGCGGCGACAACTCCAGCTCGTCGACGGCGCGGCGCATGTGGAGCAACCACCGATCACGAGCATCCGGATTCACGTGGAACGGCACATGCCGCATACGCAGACGAGGATGTCCGCGTCGCTCGCTGTAGGTCGTCGGTCCGCCCCAATACTGCTCGAGAAAGAGGGTCAGCCGCTCGGCGGCCGGGCCGAGGTCTTCCTCGGGGTACATCGGCTTGAGCACGTCGTCGGCCGCCACACCGCGGTAGAACGCGTCCACCAGGCGCACGAAGGTCTCGTGCCCGCCGACCTGTGCATAGAACGTCTCTGCGTCGTCGCTCACGCGTCCCCCTCATCGGTCCTCTTCGGCGCGGGTGTCTTCGGTGGCGGCGTCGCGCCGGATGGGGGCGTCGCGACCTCCACCTCGCCGTCGACCGCGGGCGCCTGAGTCGCTCGGCCGCCGCGCTTGGGCTTCCAGATGCCTTTTCCGTCGGCGGTCGCGACGGGTGTCGGTCGGGTACGCGGCGGATTGGCACCGCGCACGCGCTGGGCGCCCTCGAGGCCGGCCAGCATGACGGTGTTCATGGAGGGGAGCGTGACGCCCAACTCGTCCATCGCGCGCTTCAGGCGCATTCTCAGCTCGCGGGCGACATCATCCTTCGCGTTCGCGCGGGTCTTCATCACGAGGCGGATGACGAGGGCATCGCCGGTGATCGACTCCAGGCCCCAGACCTCGGGCTGCTCGATCACGCGGGTGCGCCACTTCGGATCCTTCGCGAGGTTCTTCGCCGTGGCGAGCATCGTCTTCTCGACCTGCTCGATGTCGACGTCGACCGGCAGAGCGAGGTCGATGATCACGCGAGACCATCCCTGGGACATGTTGCCGATGCGGGTGATCTCGCCGTTGCGCACGTACCAGAGGGTTCCGTTGACATCGCGAACGTGCGTGATGCGGACGCTGACGTACTCGACGATGCCGGTGGCCAGCCCGAGATCGACCACGTCGCCGATGCCGACCTGGTCCTCGGCGACGATGAAGATGCCGTTGAGCACGTCCTTGACGATGTTCTGCGCGCCGAAACCGAGACCGGCACCGATGGCTGCCGACAGTAGCGCGAAGGAGCCGAGCGCACTGGGCGCGAGGACGTTGAAGATCAGCAGAATCGCGATGGTGACGATCGCGACGTTGACGATGTTCTGCAGGATCGAACCGAGCGTGCGCGTGCGCTGCACGAGCCGCATGGCCGCGAGGGGCGAGCGCTCCAACGCCTGCGTGTCGTCGACGTTCGCCTTGCTCTTGGCTCCCGAGACGATGCGGTTGACGATCCTCCGGATGACCAGGCGCAGTACCCACGAGACGACGAATGCGCCGGCGATGATGCCGGTGATCGTGAGGAGGTTCACCCCGGCCTCGCCGAGCCAGGTCAGGATCGCCGTCCATATCCCCGGGTCGATCACGGGGGCCGTCGCTCCACCGCCGGAATCAGAGAAGTACCTCATCGTGTCGATCCTAACGAGGCTGGCTTTGCCCGCTCTGGGAAGCCACGGGGGAGTCGTCGGTCCACCCGCCCCGATGGGCCAGAATGACAGCCTGGATGCGATCTCGCGCGCCGAGCTTGGCGAGCACGCGGCCGACGTGAGTCTTCACGGTCGTCTCACTGAGAAAGAGCTCTCTCGCGATCTCTGCGTTCGTCAGACCCCGCGCCACCGCGAGGAAGACCTCCTTCTCCCGCGGCGTGAGCCCGCCCACCCGCGCCTCGATCGCCGACCGCTCGGCACCATCCGCCGCGGGCGCCGCCGGCGCCCCGAGTCCCTGCCGACGCAGCACTTCACGGGTGACCCGCGGCGCCAGTACGGCATCGCCTGCGGCGACGGCGCGGATGGCCGCGACCAGCGCGCTGCGCTCGACGTCCTTCAGCAGAAAGCCGCTGGCCCCGGCATCCAGGGCGCCGAAGGCATACTCGTCGAGATCGAACGTGGTGAGCACCAGCACCCGCGCCTGCGGCACCGCGGCGATCACGCGCGCCGTCGCCGCCACACCGTCGAGTCGCGGCATGCGAACATCCATCAGCACGACGTCCGGTCGGAGCGCTGTGCACATGGCGACGGCATCGGCGCCGTCGACCGCCTCGCCCACCACGGCGATGTCCGCCTCGGCGTCCAGTACCAGGCCGAAACCCAGCCGGATGAGCTGCTGGTCGTCGGCGATGACGACACGAATCGGGTCGGTCATGACAGCATCCGCTCCGCCGACGCGGGCACGGTAAGCCGCACATGCCACCGCCCGTCCGGACGCCGGCCCACCTCCGCGACGCCGCCCACCTGTGCGGCTCGTTCCTGCAGACCGCGAATGCCGTAGCCTCCGCGGGACGCGCGCCCTTCGACGCCGTCGTTGACGACCTCAGCGACCACCTCGCTCGTCGTCGTCGAGATGGTGACGGTCACCTCCTGCGCCGTTGGCGCGTGTCGGATGACGTTGGTCAACCCCTCCTGCACCACCCGCGCGACAGCCAGACGCACGGAGAGATCCGCGATCTCGCCACCGGTCGTCCGCAGCACGACGGGGATGCCCGCGCTTCGTGCGGCTGCGACGGCGTCGCGCACGGTGTCGCCGTCCAGCGGTGCCAGCGGTGCTCCATCGGCGTCGCCGCCGCGCAGCACACCCAGCATGGCCCGCATCTGATCGAGCGCGCCGCGGCCGGTCGTCGCGATCTGGCCCGTCGCCGCACGGGCGCGCGCCGCATCCTCCGTGGCCGTGGCGCCCTCGGCCAACGCGACCATCACCGTGAGCGAGTGCGCCACGACATCGTGCATCTCGCGGGCGATGCGCGCACGCTCGGCTGCGGCGGCGTGCTCCGCGTGCTGCGCGCGTTCGGCCCACAACTGACGGGAAGTCTCCATCAGCGCCGCGACGTAACGTGCGCGGTTGCCGATGTTCACGCCCACGAGGCACCCGAGCAGGAGGCCCACCGCAAGAGCGGCGCACCCGTTGACCGCCGTCGACCACGGCAACACCCCGAGCAGGACGGCGGTGCCCGCAGCCATCGTCGCCGCACCGATCGCGATGCCCGAGGCGATCCAAGCGGCCGACGAGCCCGCATACACCGCGACGGCGTACACGGCGACGGCCGTCGTGCCCGACCCCACCCCCGAACCGGACGACACGGCGAGCAGGGCTCCCAGCGCCGCAAGCGAGAACGGCACCAGTGGGCGGCGGCGGCGCCAGAGCATCGCGACGCACGCCAGCGTGAGCACCACGACGACGACGGGACGCACGCCCGTCCACAGTCGATCGTCGCCGGCGAGATCGTCCCGTCCGGGAGCGGGGAACGTCACCAGCGCGGTGACGAGGACGACGATGATGTCCGTCACGCGTGGATGTCGTGCCCAGAAGCGGCGGATCACGCCCGGCGGACGCGGAAGCCGCAGCTCGCCGGACGCGGGGTCGAGCGAGCTGCGGCTCAGAGCGGTCATCTCTTCCAGCTCAGGTGTCCCGACTGCGCAGGCTCGCCCACGCTCCCAGCAGCAGCGCAGCGGGCCACGCGGCGAGGGTCACCAGGCCGCGCATCACGTCCTCGCCGCCGGCGGTGGTGGCGGACTGCGCACCCGACATGGGCAGGTACGCGCTGGCATCCACGATCCACTTCCAGCCTTCGCCGGCGAAGGAGAACATGCTGAGGACGATGGGCAGCACGAACAGCACCCCCACCGTGGCCGCGATCGCACCGGCGCCGTTGCGCACGATGAAGCCGAAGCCGAGGCCGATCAGGGCGAACATCGCCATGGCGAACACACCCGCCAGCAGCGGGAACCAGGACAGCGTGGGATCCGACCAGTCGATCGCCGTCTTGAGGATCGGTGCCGTCGTCAGCACGGCGATCGCGTAGGTCACCGCGGTCGTCAGGGCCAGGACGACCGCCACGACGAGGGCCTTCGCGACCAGCACGGCGCCACGACGCGGCTCTGCCGTCAGAGTCGAGCGGATCATCCCCGTGGAGTACTCCCCGGTGATGGCGATCGCTCCCAGGATGCCGGCGACGAGCATCGTGAACTGCATCGGCATGACGATGACCATCACCGGCGCGAACCCCGCGTCGAAGTCACGCAGGGCCGAGGCCATCAGCAACGAGATGCCCACCGAGAGCGCGACGGTGATCGCGAGAGACCACCAGGTCGAGCGCAGCGACAGCAGTTTGAGCCACTCGCTGCGAACGACGCGGGCGAACGTGAGGTGGTAGGGCGAGGCCGCGGCACGTGTCTGCGCAGCGGACGATGCCGTCGGGGCGGTCGCGGTGGTCATGCGATCTCCTTCGTCTTGTACTGCACGGAGCCCTCGGTGAGCGCCATGTATGCCTCTTCGAGCGACCCGGTCCGTGGGGTGAGCTCGTGCAGGGGGATGCCGCGATCCGCGGCGAGGTCGCCGATGGCGCGAGCGCTGACACCCGCGACCAGCAGGGATCCGTCCCCGGCGTCGGTGACCGTGACGTCCGGCGACGCGAGCACGCCGACGAGGTCGGCCGCTCGAGGGGTGCGAACGAGCACCTCGTTGCGTGTCCATGCCCGCACCAGCTCGGGAAGCGGCGCGTCGGCGAGCACGCGGCCACGGCCCAGGACGATCACGTGGTCGGCGGTCTGCGACATCTCGCTCATCAGGTGGCTCGACAGCAGCACGGTACGGCCCTCACCGGCGAGGTGACGGACGAGCTGTCGCACCCATCGCACGCCTTCGGGGTCGAGGCCGTTGACCGGCTCGTCGAGAATCAGCGTCTGCGGGTCGCCGAGAAGTGCCGCCGCGATGCCGAGCCGCTGTCCCATGCCCAGCGAGAACTTTCCCGCTCGCTTGCCGGCGACCGCCTCGAGACCCGTCAGGGCGATCACCTCGTCGACGCGGGAATTCGGGATGCCGTGGGTCGCGGCCATCGCACGCAGGTGTCCTCGCGCCGAACGTCCGGTGTGCACGGCTTTCGCGTCGAGGAGCACGCCGACTTCGGTGAGCGGCGAGCGGCTCCGCGCGTAGCGGTGTCCGCCCACGCTGACGCTGCCGGACGAGGGGGCGTCCAGCCCGACGATCATTCGCATCGTCGTCGACTTTCCCGCGCCGTTGGGGCCGAGGAAGCCGGTCACCTGCCCGGGTCGCACCGCGAACGAGACGTCGTCGACAGCGGTGGTGCTTCCGTATCTCTTGGTGAGGTTCTCCGCAACAATCATGCTTCGACGCTACGGCGACGGAGGTCGGCACCACATCCTGCGGGAGGATGAGATCAGCGACATCAGATGTCGTCCTCGCGGACGATCACCCGCGATCCCGTCGTCGTCAGGATGGAACTTGACGACAGGGGACACAGGATGATCGAGACAGGTGTGGGCGCTCTCGCCCTTGCGGGCTTCGCCGCGCTGCTCGCGTGGTGGGCACGCAGTGCTCACACGGGCAGTCTTCCGCGCAACGCGTTGCTCGGCTATCGCAGTCGCCTGACGCTCCACGATGCAGAGGCCTGGCGGGTCGTCAACCGCGCGACATCCGCGTCGGTCTACGTCGCCGCCGCAGGGACGGCCTTCGGCGCGGTGCTCTCGATCGTTCTCGCCCCGACGGTGGGCCCCGACGCGGCGGCCGCCGCACTCGGGACGGCAGTCGTCTGGGCTCTCGTGTGGATCATCGTGGGGTTCTTTCCCGCGCGTCGGGCCTCGCGCGAATATACGCGCGCGGCCCGACGCCCGCGGTGACGCCTCAGCGGTCGGCGTCGCGCTCCTGCACGGCGAGGGCGCGCTCGACACCGGCGAGATTCTCGTTGACGAGTCGGCGAAGGGCCGCCGGCGCGTCGGCGTGGGCGGCGAGCCACTGGCGGGTCGCGTCGCGCAGTGCGAGAGAAGCCAGTGGCGCGGGATACAGCCCCGTAATCAGGTAGTTCGCGATCTGGTAGGTCCGCGACTCCCAGACCGGCAGCAGCATGTCGAAGTACGGCTGGACGAAAGACTCCAGCGCCGCGACGCCGGCCGGGTGCACGAATCCGAGAGCGGCCGAGCGCACGACGGTGTTCGGCAGATCGGCGCTATCGACGAGCGACGCCCACGCCGCGCGCTTGGCGTCGACCGTGGGCAGGGCCGCCTTCGCCTGCGCTGCGAACTCTCCACCCTTGGCCGTGTTGTCCGCAGCCAGCGCCGCATCGATCTGCTCGGCGGAGACGACGCCGCCTGCTGCCAGCGACACCAGCAACGCCCACGAGAGGTCGGCGTCGATCTCGAGTCCCGGCAGCGTCAGCTCGCCGTCGCGCAGGATGCGCACCGTCTCCCACTGGGCGGGAGTCGCCGCCGCCGAGGCGAAGGCGGTGACGAACTGCAGCTGGCTGTCGCTGCCCGCCTCGGCATCCTGAGCCAGTTCCCACAGGCCGTCGGCGACGCGTACCCGCGCGGCCTCGCGCTTGTCGGGCGCGACGTAGGCGTTCGCGGCGAGCTGCAGTTGTGCAAGAGTCGTGCGTACCGTCGTCGACTCGGTCTCGGCGCCGATGTTGCGCAGCACCAGGTCGATGTAGTCGGATGCCGACGCTTCGGCATCCCGCGTCTGGTCCCAGGCCGCACCCCACACGAGCGAGCGCGCCAGCGGGTCGCTGATGCCGGCGAGGTGGTCGATCGCGGTGGTGAGCGATCTCGCATCGAGACGGATCTTCGCGTAGGCGAGGTCGTCGTCGTTCAACAGGATGAGGTCGGGCTGACGTTCACCGACGAGCTCGGGCACCTCGGTGAGGTCGCCGTCGACATCCAGTTCGATGTGGCGCGTGCGCACGAGCGCTCCGCCCTCGAGCGCATAGAAGCCGACGCCGAGGCGGTGCGGACGGATCGTGGGGTAGTCGGCCGGCGCGGTCTGCACGATGGCGAACCGCGAGATGACGCCGTCATCGCTTACGCGAAGCTCCGGCGCCAGCGTGTTGACGCCCGCGGTCTCGAGCCACTTCTGCGACCAGCCGGACAGGTCGCGGCCGCTCGTCGCCTCGAGCTCGACCAGCAGGTCGGACAGCTCGGTGTTGCCGAACGCGTGTTTCTGGAAGTACTGACCGACACCCGCGAAGAAGGCGTCGATGCCCACCCACGCCGCCAGCTGCTTGAGCACGGATCCACCCTTGGCGTAGGTGATGCCGTCGAAGTTGACCTGGACGTCTTCGAGGTCGTTGATCGTGGCGACGACCGGATGCGTGGAGGGAAGTTGATCCTGGCGGTAGGCCCAGGTCTTCTCCATCGCGTTGAAAGTCGTCCATGCCTCGGTCCACTCGGTCGCCTCGGCCGTGGCGATAGTCGACGCCCACTCGGCGAACGACTCGTTGAGCCAGAGGTCGTTCCACCACTTCATGGTCACGAGGTCGCCGAACCACATGTGGGCGAGTTCGTGCAGGATCGTGACGACGCGGCGCTCCTTGACGGCGTCGGTCACCTTGCTGCGGAAGACGTAGGTTTCGGTGAACGTCACTGCACCGGCGTTCTCCATCGCCCCCGCGTTGAACTCGGGGACGAAGAGCTGGTCGTACTTGGCGAACGGGTAGGGGACGCCGAACTTCTCCTCGTAGTACGCGAATCCCTGGCGGGTCTTGTCGAAGATGTACTCGGCGTCGAGGTGCTGCCAGAGGCTCTTGCGGCCGTAGACACCGAGCGGAACAACGGCGCCCGAGGCGCTGGTCAGCTCGCTGAAGGTCGCCTCGTACGGGCCGGCGACGATCGCCGTGATGTAGGAAGAGATCCGCGGGGTGGGCTCGAACGCCCAGATCGCGGCGCCACCGTCGCCGGGCACCGGCTCGGGCGTGGGGGAGTTGGAGATGACCTTCCAGGCGGCGGGGGCCGTGACGGTGAAGCGGAACGTCGCCTTCAGATCGGGCTGCTCGAACACGGCGAAGACGCGGCGGGAGTCGGGAACCTCGAACTGAGAGTAGAGATAGACCTCGCCGTCGACCGGGTCGACGAAGCGGTGCAGGCCTTCGCCCGTGTTGGTGTACAGGCAGTCGGCGTCGACGATGAGCTCGTTCTGCGCACGCAGACCCTCCAGCGCGATGCGGGAGTCGGCGAAGGCGGACACCTCCACGGCGTCACCGTTCAGGGTGATCTCACGCACATCGCGGGCGATGAGGTCGATGAAGGTCGAGGCCCCCTCGGTGGCGCCGAAGCGCACGACCGTGCGTGAGCCGAACACCTCCGGGCCACGAGTGAGGTCGAGCGCGATGTCGTACGACTGCGTCTCGACGATGGCGCGGCGCTCCTGCGCCTCGATGCGGGTGAGGTTCTCTCCAGGCACTGCGGTACTCCCGTGGGTGAGGGGTGTGGTCTGAACCATCCGGCACTGCTGGCGCCGACGGCAACCCGACCAGCCTACGCGGTCGCCGTTTCGCGCTGCACGTGGGTGCGGGCGTGTGCGATAGCGGAGGGCAGATCGGCGAACAGGTGGTTGTGGTGACGGAGAGCCGCCAGCACGCCCACCGAACGGAACAGCTCTTCGTGTCGGGGCTGCACCCCCTTGATCAGCACCGTGATGCCGCGACGCTCCAGCGCCTGCGTGAGCTCGCCGAGCATGTGCGCCCCGGTCGCATCGACCAGTTCGAGCTGACTCATCCGCATGATGACGACCGAGACGTCTCGAATCGCGTCGACCTCGGCCGACACCCGGTCGGCCGAGGTGAACGACAGCGGTCCGTCGAAGCGCAGGATCGCGATGCGCTCGTCACCGGGCTGCGTGTGTCCACGCACGTCTTCTCGCCGCACCTGTGACGCTTGCGACATGCCGCGCAGCGCGAAGAATCCGGCGAAGGCGACTCCGATGACGACCGCGACGATCAGATCGAACGAGACGGTGATGACGGCCGTGGCGACGAACGCCACGGCATCCGCGCGCGTGGAGCGCAGAATGGCCCGTACGGTGTCCACGTGCACCATCCGGACCGCGGTGACCATCAGCACGCCCGCCAGGGCGGCGAGAGGGATCTGCCCGACGGGGCCGGCGGCCGCGAGCACGACCAGGAGCAGGACGACGGCATGCGTCACCGCGGCGAGGCGGCTGCGGGCGCCGGAGCGGACGTTCACGGCAGTGCGCGCGATCGCTCCGGTCGCGGGCATTCCACCGAACAGCGATGAACCGATCGATGCGAGCCCCTGCCCGACGAGCTCGCGGTCGGGGTCGTACGTGCCCGTGTCCCCGAGGCTCGCCGCGACGCGGGCGGACAGGAGCGATTCGATCGCGGCCAGGGCCGCAACCGTCGCCGCGGGAGCGGCCAGAGCCGTGAGGCTCGAAAGATCGATCGCCGGCACAGCGGGAGCGGGCAGCGTGCCGGGGAGGGCGCCGATCCGCGCCAGCGGAGCGCCGACGACGAGCGCCGCGGCGGCGACGACGACGATGCCGACCAGAGAACCGGGAACGCCGCGGTGCAACCGAGGGGCGCTCCACATGCAGACAACGACCATGCCGACGGCTCCCAGCG
>NZ_BADB01000416.1:0-1447 GCF_000333415.1 Microbacterium sp. B24
GCAGGGCCTCTTCGGCGTTCTCCCGCTTGCGCCCTCCACTCTTACCCTCATCGTCGAAGGCCGCGACGATGTCCCATCCCTCTCGCTCGGCAAGGGTGTAGAGGTCGTCGCGCTGGCCCGTCATCGACGTAGACTCGATGGTTGAACGCGAGAGTCGCGAGTAGAGCACGGCCCGAGGACGTTTGTTCTTGGCGTTCGTCATGCGTGGAAGGTTAGCAATAGGTCGTATGGAATACATCTACTCCATGGTCCGTGCCCGCAAAGCGGTGGGCGAGAAGCTCATCCTCGACGACGTCACGATGGCGTTCCTCCCCGGGGCCAAGATCGGCATGGTCGGCCCCAACGGCGCCGGCAAGTCGACGATCCTGAAGATCATGGCCGGTCTCGACGCACCGTCGAACGGGGAGGCGAAGCTGACGCCGGGCTTCACCGTCGGCATCCTGATGCAGGAGCCCGAGCTCGACGAGACCAAGACCGTCCTGGAGAACATCCAGGACGGCGTAGCCATCAAGGCCAAGCTCGATCGCTTCAACGAGATCTCCGCGCTGATGGCCGACCCGGATGCGGATTTCGATGCCCTGCTGGCCGAAATGGGCGTGCTGCAGGAAGAGATCGACGCGGCCGACGGCTGGGACCTCGACTCGCAGCTCGAGCAGGCCATGGACGCGCTGCGAACCCCGCCCGCGGACGAGCCCGTGACCAAGCTCTCCGGAGGCGAGCGCCGCCGGGTGGCACTGGCGAAGCTGCTGCTGCAGAAGCCCGACCTGCTGCTGCTGGACGAGCCCACCAACCACCTCGACGCGGAGAGCGTTCTCTGGCTCGAACAGCACCTGCAGTCCTACAAGGGCGCGGTCATCGCCATCACCCACGACCGGTACTTCCTGGACAATGTCGCGGAGTGGATCGCGGAGGTCGATCGCGGTCGACTGATCGGCTATGAGGGCAACTACTCGACCTATCTCGAGAAGAAGGCAGAACGCCTCGACATCCAGGGCAAGAAGGACGCGAAGCTCGCCAAACGCCTGAAGGACGAGCTCGAGTGGGTCCGTTCCTCGGCGAAGGGACGGCAGACGAAGTCGAAGGCCCGCCTCGCCCGATACGAGGAGATGGCCGCCGAGGCGGAGCGCACGCGCAAGCTCGACTTCGAAGAGATCCAGATCCCGGCCGGTCCGCGCCTGGGCAGTGTGGTCATCGAAGCCAAGAAGCTGCAGAAGGGGTTCGGCGATCGTTCCCTGATCGACGGCCTGAGCTTCAGCCTGCCGCCGAACGGCATCGTGGGCGTCATCGGCCCCAACGGTGTCGGCAAGACGACGCTCTTCAAGACGATCGTGGGGCTGGAGCCGCTCGACGGCGGCGATCTGAAGGTCGGCGAGACGGTCAAGATCAGCTACGTCGACCAGAGCCGCGCCAACATCGACCGACTCTAGAGGATCCCCGGGACCGAGCT
>NZ_BADB01000415.1:0-1503 GCF_000333415.1 Microbacterium sp. B24
GTCTGCGAGCTTAGCGGCAACCTCTTCGAGGGAAGGATAGTCCGATGTGCTCAATCCCGAGCGCGCAGCCAGCAAGGGACTAACCCGTCGCAGTTCCTCGAAGGTCGTTCCGTGAACAATCGGGATAACCCGATCGGTCGCGAGCAGCGCTGAAAGTTCCTGCGAAGCGATCCCGTCGTTGCGGAGGCTATCGAACATCGAGGTTGTGACCAGGACGATCCCTGCCCGCGAGCTCGCTAGACCTTTGTCGATCTTGCGGATGAGGGACGTGCCAAGAGGAACATCCATCTCCGAAAACCACACTCGAACATCGAGACCCGTCAGGAGGTCATTGAGTTCCTTTGCGACGCCCTGACGGTCATCCCATGCATGGCACAGAAAGAGGTCGCGCTCGTCGGTCGCGGATTCAGCGACCCGAACTACCTGCTCCCGAACGGGGTTAAGCGTCTGGTACTCCGCTACGGTGTAGGTCACAGCAGATCGGCGTGAGCGGCTAGAACTCGTCCGCCCACCCCCTCCGGACTTGCTCGCGTAACTCACATACACGCGCGGCTTGGGGCGCTCCACCGAAGGCGGGCTGTACGAGGGACGGTAGTAGTCATACCCGTATCCGTACCCGCCGCGTCCACCGTGAACCGGGCAGTCCGCTCCACCGCCGCGGATGTGACCACGCACCGGAGCCGTGCACTGCCCATACCCTCCGCGGCCCATCAGCGACCACTCCGATTCTTGGTGGGATCCACAAGCCGATACTGCTGGCCGGCCTTCGGCGTAGGCGGAAGCGGGTTCCCGCGAGTGGACGTCCGCTCCGCACCAGTCCGCCCCCCACGAGGACCGACGATTTCATACTGCCCCGAAGCAGGGGCTGGAGTGCCTGAGTTCAGGCCACCGTGCGTAGTCATTTCTGACTCCAATCTGAGACCGCGACGGTGAGGCCGGTGAGGGGTCTGGCTAGGTATGCCACCCCCTCATCTGGGTGTTAGAGTCTCTATACACCGCCCGGCCAGGAATGGTGTTGAGCCTCGAACCCACCGACTAACCCCGTTCGGTTCGGGGCTCCGTGCGTTTTGCGTCTCTTCTGCGCCAATACTACATATGGGTACGGACACTGGATAGCACCACAACCAGTAGTAGTTACACGTTTGTAGTTACCCGAGCGTTCTCTACGGGACGTCCGCAGGTTTCTCCAGAGGGTGAGGGACGTTTCAAGGCCCGTCGTTCTGCGGCATTCCGCAGGAGTCGCACCTCTGTTCGAACGTCGCGCAAGCGCCGACCCCGCGCGATCTCCGGCGCATCAGACCTGTGGAAAACGATCCTTCCGCGTGTCGCGGCGTCAATCCGGCGTGTCGCCCTCAGCGCCATACGCTGCCCGGCCAGGCCATTACAGCGTACGGTCGAGGCAGTCTTATGTGCTTTGACTTACAGCCCAGCCGGGGACGTCGCCCGTCTCGTCCTCGGCGAGGTCGCGGAGAGAAGATCGCTGGAACCGTGCATGGATCGAGT
>NZ_BADB01000414.1:0-3501 GCF_000333415.1 Microbacterium sp. B24
CCGGGATCGCGCAGGTCGAACGCGAGGCACAGCGGCTGGACCCGTCGCGGCGCGTGCCCGGGCTAGAGGGCGTCCCCGACTTGCTGCGCCTTCTCGGACCGCTCGACGCGATCGAGGTCGCGGCGCGACTGCCCCCACCGGCTGCGCAGTCGCAGGACGCGTCTGCGGGTGTGGCACCGTCCCCGACGGATGCCGAGAGCGACGCGGGCACGCACGGCGCGGCATCCGCTTTCCTCGATCAGCTCGTTGCGGCACGTCGGGCGATCCGTGTGAGTGTCGGCGGTGTCGAGCGGGTCGCGGCCATCGAGGACGCCGGGCGGCTCCGCGATGCTCTGGGCGCCGCGCTGCCCGTCGGCATTCCGCTCGCCTTCCTCGAGCCCGTCGCCGACCCCCTCGCCGACCTCGTCGCGCGCTACGCGCGCACCCACGGCCCGTTCCGCACGGCCGACGTCGCACGGCGGCTCGGCGTCGGCGGCGCCGTCGCCCGCCAGGCGCTGCAACGGCTGGAGTCGCAAGGGCGCGTGGCGAGCGGCTTCTTCCTGCCCGAGGGGGCCATCCGACACGAGGAGCACACATGAGCGTCACGAGCGAAGCGTCCACGAGCTGGAAGGGCTCCCTCACCGACGGGTCCGGCGAGATCGCCCTGGAGAGTTCCAACCAAGGTCCGTTCGCCGTCGACTGGAAGGCTCGCAGTGAGGGCTCCGCCTCGGTCACGACACCGGAGGAACTGCTCGCCGCGGCGCACTCCTCGTGCTTCAGCATGGCACTCTCGCACGCGCTCGCCGGCAACGGGACGCCCCCCGAGAGCATCGAGACCACGGCGTCTGTCACCTTCATCCCG
Organism: Microbacterium sp. B24; assembly: GCF_000333415.1. Classification (NCBI taxonomy): domain Bacteria; kingdom Bacillati; phylum Actinomycetota; class Actinomycetes; order Micrococcales; family Microbacteriaceae; genus Microbacterium; species Microbacterium sp. B24. The sequence continues at coordinate 842 of NZ_BADB01000414.1, forward strand.
GGCACCGGCATCACCGGCTCGCACCTGAACGTAAACGCGGTGGTCCCGGGGCTGTCGGCCGAGGACTTCGCCCGCATTGCCGGCGAAGCGAAGACGGGATGCCCCGTCTCGGCCGCGCTGGCAGGCATCGAGATCACCCTCGAGGCCACGCTTGCCTGAGAACGACTCGTCGCGCGCCGAGGGGCGCGTCGTCGTCGCCGGAGCCTCCGGCCTGATCGGCCGTGCCCTCGTGGCGAGCCTGCGCGCCGACGGCATCGCCGTGACGCGCCTCGTGCGCCGCCCCAGCGCCGCGCCGGACGAGCTCTCCTGGGATCCGGCGAGCCGACCGCTGCCGCCCTCCGCCCTCGAAGGGGCGCGGGCCGTCGTCGGTCTCAACGGAGCCACCCTCGGGCATTTCCCGTGGACGCGGCGGTACAAGCACGACCTCGTGTGGTCGCGGATCGCGCCGACCCAGGCATTGGCGGCAGCCGTGCGCGCCCTCGGCGATGACGCCCCGCACTTCGTGTCGTCGTCCGCGGTCGGCTACTACCCGTCGGCGACGGGAGTCACCTTCACGGAGTCGTCGCCCCGCGGAGACTCCTTCCTCGCAGACCTCTGCGGCGAGTGGGAGACGGCCGCGACGCGCGGCGCCGGAGATCGTGCCCGCGTGTCCCTGCTGCGGACCGCGCCGGTGGTGCACGCCGACGGTGTTCTCAAGCCCCTTCTGCTGCTGACCAAACTCGGCCTGTCAGGCCCCATCGGGCGCGGAACGCAGGTCTGGCCGCTGATCTCTCTCGACGACGAGGTCCGCGCGATCCGGCATGTCATCGACAACGCCCTCACCGGCCCTGTCAACCTCGCGGCTCCCCAGCGGACGACGGCCAACGACCTCGGTCTGGCGCTCGCGAGACGGATGAACCGCCCCTACCTGCTGCGGGTGCCGGAGTGGGCGCTGAAGCTGGTGCTCGGGCGCGATGCGGCGGAGGGACTGCTCACGTGCGACATGAACGTGGTTCCCGAAGCGCTCACGGCATCCGGCTTCGTCTTCTCGCACCCGACAGTCGAGGATGCCGTGGCCGCCGCGGTGCCGGCGTGATCAGCGCGTCGTCGGCTTCTTCTCGAGCGTGATCGCCCGCCGAATGGCTTCGCGGGCGCGGCGTCGGTCGCCGGCGCCGTCGTAGGCCAGCCCCAGCCGGAACCAGGCTCGCCAATCGGTCGGGTGCGCCTCGACGTCTTCTCGATAGTGCGGGAACACGGCGTCGGCCTGCGCACGATCGGGACGGCCGCTCACACGGACATCCATCTCCTCGGTCGGCAGCGCACCCTCGGCCTCCAGACGCCGTGCGAGTCGCTCGGCACTGCGCCCGAATGAGAGCTCTCGCCAGAGCGCCCACCCGGCGATGACGGGCAGGACGAGCAGCGCCACCCCCATCGCGACGCCGATGATCTGCCCCGAGGTCAACAACAGCCACGCGCGCTGTGCGACGAGGACGATGTAGAGGACGAGCAGCGCCGCCATGACGGCGACACCGGCGCGGGCCTTCATGCCCCGGTGACGCGGGCGACTTGGCCCGGAACGGCGCCCTCGTCGATGACCTCGCTCGCCGACGCGGCGTCGCGCGGCGCACCGAGTCCCAGATCGATGAGCGCGTCGAGGCCGATCGTGACCCCGCGCGCGTCGCGCGCGGCTGCGAGGGCGACGCGGATGCCGGGTGCGTAGGCACGTGCCGGCTCGACCGTGTCGTGGACGATCGTCAGCGACTCCCCCGGCCCCGACAGGATCGTCTCCTGCTTCGCGATGACACCGGGTCGTCGCAGAGAGTGGATGGGAACACTGGCGACCTGCTGGCCGCGCGCCCTCTGGTCGACGTGCGGCGATTCCACCGGGCCGACCCCGACGCGGGCGTCGGCGATCAGTTCGGCGGTGCGCACGGCCGTGCCGCTGGGTGAATCCACCTTCGTCTCGCGATGGGTCTCGACGATCTCGATCGAGGGGAACAACGGCGCCGCAGCCGCCGCCAACGCCGTGGCGACGACAGAGCCCAGGGAGAAGTTGGGAATGAAGACCGCGCCCGTGCCCGCCGCCTCGACGAGGGGGCGCACCAGCGCGATCCGTTCGGTGGACCACCCGGAGGTGCCGACGAGCACGTTCTTGCCGCGTTCGATCGCCGCCCGCACCACATCGATCGACACGCCGGGTGTCGACGCGTCGACGACGAGATCGGCCGCGTCGATCTCGGCGAGATCGCTCGCAGAGCCGAGAACGGCGACCGTCTCGAAGTCGTCGAGCTCATCGATCACGCCGGCGATGATCGCACCGAGCTTGCCGGTGCCGCCCACGAGGGCCACTCTCGTCGTCATGGTTCCAGCCTAGGCCGTGCGACCGACACGGTTACGCTCGAGGGATGGTGCTGCTCCACGCCCTCGCCGCCGACGACCCGCGCGCACATGCCCTCCTGGAGGAGTACTTCCAGATGCGCGCCGACGCCTTCCCTCAGGGCCAGGCCTACCGTCCCGTCTTTCCCACGGCATCCGTCTTCACCCCGCCAGCAGGTGTCTTCCTCGTCCTCGTCGACGAGGAAGGGGCGGACGTCGGATGCGGCGGCATCCGACGGATAGGCCGGTGGCGTCACCGCGATCGACGCCGGCTCCCTGTCGCGCGCGCACGAGCTCGGGCATCG
>NZ_BADB01000413.1:0-4254 GCF_000333415.1 Microbacterium sp. B24
TGCCCTCCTCGACGGTGAGCGTGTAGGCCTTGATGCGATGCTCCTTGAGCTTCGCTTCGACCAGGGCGAGGGTGAGTTTCGAACCGATCAAGGGAATGTCGTTCTTCAACCGCAGCAGGTACGGCACCGCGCCGATGTGATCCTCGTGGCCGTGCGTGAGCACGACGCCCACGACATCGTCGAGCCGATCCTTGATCGGCTCGAAGTCGGGGAGGATGAGGTCGACGCCGGGCTGGTGCTCCTCGGGGAACAGCACGCCGCAGTCGACGACGAGGAGCTTGCCGTCGTATTCGAAGACCGTCATGTTGCGACCGATCTCGCCCAACCCGCCGAGCGGGATGACGCGAAGGGTCTGGGGGGCGAGCGCGGGAGGCTCGGAGAACGTCGTGGGCATCGTCTGCCTTTCGTGGATGCCGCGGCATCCACCGGTATCGCGGTCGCTCAGCGGGTGGTGCCGTGGACCTTGGGAAGCGCGCCGCCGGCGGCGGCGTTGCGGTCGGGACGGAAGTTGGAGAAGTCGGCGCCGTCGACGCCCTTCACGAGTGCGAGCTCATCCTCGATGAGGGCGGCCTCCCACTCTTCGGGGCCGACGAGCGGGAGCCGCACCCGAGGGCTCGAGATGCGGCCGAGTCCGTGCAGGATGTACTTCGCGCTCACGGTCCCGGGCACGTGCGTCATGACGGCGCGCACGAGCGGCTCGAGCTGCTGGTGGGCGGCGGTCGCCGTGGCCAGGTCTCCGCGGTTGACGGCATCCACGATGACGCGGTAGGGCGTCGCAGTGATGTTCGCCGTCACGCCGATCAGGCCCGACGCGCCGATCGACAGATGCGGCAGGACGTTCGCATCGTCACCGGAGAAGTACATCAGGTCGGTCTGGTTGAGCACCCGGCTGACCTCGCTGAAGTCACCCTTCGCGTCCTTGACCGCGAGGATGTTCGGGTGGTTGGCGAGCCGCAGGATCGTCTCGTACTTGATCGGCACGCCGGTGCGTCCCGGAATGTCGTAGAGGATGACGGGAAGGTCGGTGGCGTCGGCGACCAGACGGAAGTGCGTCAAGATGCCGGCCTGGGTGGGCTTGTTGTAGTACGGCGTCACGATCATGATGCCGTCGGCGCCGGCCTTCTCACTGGCTTTGTAGAGCTCGATCGCGTGCGCGGTCTCGTTCGAGCCGCCGCCGGTGATGATCTTCGCCCGCCCGCTGGAGACGGACTTGCCGACCTCGACGAGCTTCAGCTTCTCGGGATCGGTGAGTGTGCTCGTCTCGCCGGTCGTGCCCGTGACGACGATGCCGTCGGCGCCGGCGGTGATGACGTCGTCGATGTGCTTCTCGACAGCGGGCCAGTCCACTTCACCGTCGGCCGTCATCGGAGTGACGAGAGCGACGAGGACCTGTCCGAAGGGATTGCCCGAGTGCGTCATGCTTCCAGGCTACCGGCTCGCGGCGACCCCGTCGGAGCAGACCGCGGGTGGGTCACGGCCGAGTCCTCAGCGTCCGGTGCGCGCCAGGCGCGCGGCCACGGGGCCCGGCAGCACACGCATCGCCGCCACCAGCACCTTGTAGCGCAGAGAGGGAATCGAGACGGCCTTGCCCCGCGCGGCGTCGCGCAGCCCTTCGCGGACGACGTCCGCTGCGTCGAGCCACATCACCGCCGGAATGCCCTCCCGCCCCGGCGGCAGCCCCAAGCGCTCGTGGAAGTTCGTGTGCGTGAAGCCCGGGCACAGCGCCGTCACGGTGACGCCGCGCGGCGCGTACGCGATGTTGGCCCATCGACTGAAGGAGATCACCCAGGCCTTGACCGCACCGTAGGTGCCTCGCGGAAGAAAACCCGCGACCGAGGCGACATTGACGATCCGGCCGTATCCCCGCTCGAGCATGGTGCCCAGCGCGGCGTGGGTCAGATGCATCGTCGCACGCACGTGCAGATCGAGGTGGCGCTGCTCGTCGGCGATGTCGCCCGCCGCGAAGTCGAGGTCGAGTCCGAATCCCGCATTGTTGACAAGGATGCCGATCGGTCGCTCGCGGTCGGCGACGCGGGCCACGACCGCGGCGAGACCGTCATCGGCGACGAGATCGGCGGCGAGCACCTCGACCTGTACCCGGTGATCTGCGCGCAGTCGCTCCGCGATGTCCTCGAGCGCGTCCTTGTCTCGGGCGACCAGGACGAGGTCGGCTCCGCGTGCCGCCAGTTGACGCGCGAACTCCGCGCCGAGGCCCGAACTGGCGCCCGTCACCACCGCTGTCTTGCCCATTCTGAGCTCCCTCTCGTCGTCGCCGCTCGAGACACGAACCGTTCAGGGACGGATCAGAGTCAGAAAGCGATAGGGGACGCCGGTGCGCGAGAGCGACCAGCCATCGTCCGGGTCGATGCGCGCCACGGCCCACCCGTCCCGCCGGGGGGCGTACGTGTCACCGTCGACCTCGAGATCGAGCTCGGTGACCTCCAGCACATCGGCGCGCGCGATCGCTTCGGCGAACAGCCCCGCTCCCCCGATGACCCAGGCCGCCTCTTCCCTGTCGACGAGCTCCAGCGCGCCATCGAGCGAGGCGGCCCGCTCCGCGCCGTCGTCCCGCCAGGACTCATCGCGGGTGACCACGACATTGCGTCGCCCCGGAAGGGGCCGGAAGCGGGGCGGGAACGACTCCCACGTCCGGCGCCCCATGATGACCGGATCCCCCATCGTCGCGGCGCGGAAATGCGCGAGGTCCTCGGGCACGTGCCACGGCATGCCCCCGTCCTTGCCGATGACGCCGCCGCGCGCCTCGGCCCAGATCAGGCCGAGCCGGGTCATACCGCGACCGCGGCTCGGATCGTGGGATGGTGCTGGTAGTCCTCGACGAGGATGTCGTCGTACGTGTAGTCGAAGATCGACGCGGGCGTCCGCGCGAACGAGAGGCGGGGATACGGATACGGCTCCCGTGTGAGCTGCTCGCGGACCTGCTCGAGGTGGTTGTCGTAGATGTGGCAATCACCGCCGGTCCACACGAAATCGCCGGGCTCGAGCCCCGTCTGCTGGGCGATCATCATCGTCAGCAGCGCGTAGGACGCGATGTTGAACGGCACACCGAGAAACATGTCGGCGCTGCGCTGATACAGCTGGCACGACAGCTTGCCGTCCGCGACGTAGAACTGGAACAACGCGTGGCAGGGAGCGAGTGCCATCTGCGGGATGTCGGCGGGGTTCCACGCCGACACGATGAGCCGGCGCGAGTCGGGGTTGGCGTGGATCTGCTCGATGACCTGTGAGATCTGGTCGATCTGCTCGCCGGACGGCGTCGGCCACGAGCGCCACTGCACTCCGTAGACCGGCCCGAGCTCGCCGTCGGCATCCGCCCATTCGTCCCAGATGGTCACACCGTGCTGCTGGAGCCACGAGACGTTCGACTCACCTCGCAGGAACCAGAGCAGTTCATAGGCGATCGACTTCATGTGCACACGCTTTGTCGTGATGAGCGGGAAGCCCTGCGACAGGTCGAAACGGATCTGGCGTCCGAACACACTCGTCGTGCCGGTGCCGGTGCGATCGTCCTTGTGTACGCCGTCGGCGAGCACCTCGCGGAGGAGGTCTTCGTAGGGGGTGGGGATGGATGCCGCGCTCACGCCAGCCACCCTACCCTCGCCCGCCGACGCCGGGACTGTTACGCACGGCCCGTCATCGGAGCCGGCGCACCTCCGGAGGCGGTATCGTGGCAGACCGTGAACATCGTCGATGCCGTGCTCGTGCTGACCGCACTGCTCGCCGTGACCCTCGCCGTCGGACTGCTCCTGCGGTGGACGCAGAATCGTCCCCGCCGTGCCTCGACCGATGAAGTCGTGGAACCGCGACGCCTCGGAGCCGACGCCCTCGGCGAGCGGGCCACCCTGCTGCAGTTCAGCACGCAGATGTGCGCGCGCTGCCCCGGCGTGCACCGCGTGCTGGGATCGATCGCCAATGCCCACGACGGTGTGATGCACCTGGACGTCGATCTCACCGACCGTCCCGACATCGCGAAGCACTTCCACGTGCTTCAGACGCCGACGACGTTGATCCTCGACCGCGACGGGGTCATCCAGACCCGCTTCGGCGGTACTCCCAGCCGCAGCGCGATCGAGCTGGAGCTCGGGCGCGTCACCGCCACCCCCGCCACCGTCTGAAGGTCTGCGCCCGCGCCGACCGCACCGGTTCCGCGGGAGCCTGGGCCCGTCTAGGCTCGGATGCACACCGCCGATACGCGGCCCGCATCCGACACGAGGAGCACACATGAGCGTCACGAGC
>NZ_BADB01000412.1:0-3604 GCF_000333415.1 Microbacterium sp. B24
CGCCATGATGCTGCTCGCGCTGGTGATCGTTGTCGTTTTCGCGGCCTGCAGCCGGCTCCTTGACACCCGCGCCCGTCCGGTCGCCGTCGTCGGTCTCGTCGTGAGCGCGATCGGCACCTGGTATGCGGTGCACGAGTCGGGCGTGCACGCGACGATCGCGGGCGTCGTGCTCGGGCTGGCGATGGCCCAGCAGCCCGCTCTGCGGGCACGACACGCACTCGAACCGTGGGTCAACGCGATCGTGCTGCCGCTGTTCGCGCTGTGCGCGGCCCTGGTCGCGATCCCCGCCGTGTCTGCCGGAGAGCTCTCGCCGGCCTTCTGGGGAGTCTTGGTCGCCTTGCCGGTCGGCAAGATCATCGGAATCGCCGTGGCCGGCGGCCTGGCGCAGCGCCTTCTGCGGGTACCGAAGAACGATCGACTCGCCGGTGGTGACCTCCTCGCGGCGGGTGCTCTGGGCGGAATCGGCTTCACGGTGTCGCTGCTGCTCAGCGAACTCGCGTTCTCCGGGGCGCCGGACATCCGCGATCAGGCCACTCTCGGGGTGCTTGCCGGCTCGGCGATCTCGCTCGTGATCGCCGGGATCCTCGTATCGTGGCGGGCATGGCATCATCGACGCCGGAGCACGGCGACCGTCTGAGTCCGATCGATCCGGCGTCGACCTCCACTGGCGACGCCCTGCGACGCGCCGCCGACGTCATGGCAGCAGTGCGGGCGCGATGCGTGTGGTCGGCGCGGATCACGCACGAGGACCTCGTGCCGTACCTCGTGGAAGAGGCGGCCGAACTGATCGACGCCGTCGAAGCCGGCACGCGCGCCGATCTGCGCGAGGAACTCGGTGACCTGCTCTGGCAAGTGCTGTTCCACGCCGCGGTGGCGGCGGACGCGACGGAGGATCCCTTCGACATCGATGACGTCGCCGACGCGCTCGCCGAGAAGATGATCCGTCGGCACCCGCACGTGTTCGGGGATGCCGTCGCCACCACTCCCGAGGAAGTGCTCGTCCACTGGAACGCCGCCAAGGCCGCCGAGAAGCAGGATCGGCGGTCCGTGCTCGACGGCGTCTCGGCCCACATGCCCTCCCTGGCGCTGGCGCAGAAGCTGCTGGGCCGCGCGGCGGCGCTGCCGTTGTCGTCGTCTCGCCCGGACGACGGGCGGGGCGACGGTGATGCGGGTGCCCAGAGCGAAGAGCAGCTGGGTAGGGAGCTGCTCGGGCTCGTGGCGCGCGCTCAGCGCCGCGGGTGGGATGCCGAGCGTGCGCTGCGAGGAGCGATCCGCCGACTCGAGGACGAGGTGCGAGCCGTCGAGTCCGCGTCGGCATCCGGCGACCTGGAAGAATGATCCCGTGGCATCCGTGAACCCGCCGCGCGGCATGCGCGACTTCCTCCCCGCCGACAAGACCCGTCGCGAGCGCGTGCTCGCCGTCATCCGCGATCGCTACCGCGCCCATGGATTCGACGAGATCGAGACGCCGGTCATGGAGGACTACGACCGGCTGCACGCGGGCATCGGGGGTGACAACGAGAAGCTCGCCTTCAACGTTCTCAAGCGTGGACTGGATGCCGACGCGATCCGTGCCGTGGCCGACGACGCCGCCGCACTCAGCGACCTCGGCCTGCGCTACGACCTCACCGTTCCCCTCGCGCGCTTCTACGCGACGCACCGCGCCGAGCTGCCGTCCGTCTTCCGCTCCATCCAGATGGCGCCGGTGTGGCGTGCCGAACGGCCGCAGAAGGGCCGCTACCGCCAGTTCGTGCAGTGCGACATCGACATCATCGGTGACCCGACGGGTCGGGCCGAGGCCGAGCTGCTGGTGGCGAGCCTCGATGCGCTCGACGCGCTCGGTCTGGTTGGCGGCAGCATCCGCGTCAACGACCGTCGCGTGCTCGATTGGATGCTCGGAAGCTTCGGCTTCGCCTCGGAAGAGCGTGCCGGGGTGCTGATCACCATCGACAAGCTCGACAAGATCGGGGCCGACGGCATCGTCGCCGAGCTGCGCGAGCGAGGCGCCACGTCCGAAGCCGTCGACGCGTTCGACGCCTTCCTGCGCCGGCCGCAGACGCGCGAATACCGTCCCTACGGTCAGGGGCAGATCCGCGCCGCGCTGCCCGAGGACGTGCCGGATGACATCGTGGCCGATCTCGTGGCCATCGGCGCGGCGGTCTCGGCGGCCCGCGGCGTCTGCGCAGAAGACGCGCAGGGCGCGCCGCTCGTGTTCGACCCGTTCCTCGTGCGCGGCATGGGCTATTACACCGGCACGATCTTCGAGCTCGCCCATCCGAGCGTGCCCTACTCACTCGGCGGCGGTGGTCGCTACGACGGGATGATCGGGCGCTTCTTGGGCCAGCAGGTACCCGCGGTGGGCTTCTCCCTCGGCTTCGAGCGCATCGTCGATCTTCTCGAGGATGCCGACGATGCGGGAACGTCCTCCATCGTCCTCGTGCACGAGCGCGACGTGCCGGTCGGCGAGCTCGTCGCTCTGAAGGCCGCACTGGTCGCGGACGGCTCGCGGGTGCGTCTGGAGCAGCGCACCAAGAACCTCAAGGCGCTGCTTGAGCGTGCTGCCGCCGACGGGTATTCGTCCTTCGCGACGGTGGCGGCGGGTCAAGCGCCGGAGACGCTGGAGATCAAGCCGCTCGGCTGAGAGGTCGCGGGCGACAAACCCGACAGCACCGGCTCCTCGGTGGCGAAGCGGGCGAGGACGTCGAGTCGGCGCGCCGTCGCCGCATCCTGCGGGGAGAACCAGACCACCCGCTGCCCGCCCGCCTCGCCCGTCCAGAGGCTCGTCATCGCCAACTGGAGCACTCCCCAGCGCGGATGAGCGAGGCGCTTCACCGCATTGTGCTCGGCGGCCACGTCGCCGCGGCGCCACAGCTCGGCGAACGGAGGAGACTGCTCCTCGAGCTGGGCGATGAAGCGTTGCCAGCCCGGCTCGTCGTGGTGGCGGCCGTATGCGGCGCGCAGACGCGCCACGATCCGCTGCTGGGCGTTGTCGAGGTCGGTGTGCGCGCGCTGCCATGCCGGATCGGTGAAGATCCGAACCGCACAGTTGCGGCCCTCGGGAGCGATCGTGTCCAGATCCGCGAAGAGAAACCGGTAGGAGCGGTTGTAGGCACGGATGTCGAAGCGAGCCGTCTGCACGGCGGCGGGATACGGCATGAGCTTGGACAGCAGATCGAGGTGCGCCGCGCTCACGCAGGCGTGCTCGTCCCGTTCGGGAGGTGTCGCGCCGGCCAGGGCGAACAGGTGGTCCCGCTCGTCCTCCGTCATGCGCAGCGCCCGCGCGATCGCTCCGAGCACCTGCTCCGACGCCGCGATCGGTCGGCCCTGCTCGAGCCAGGTGTACCAGGTGAGCCCGACCCCCGCGAGCGTGGCGACCTCCTCACGGCGAAGGCCGGCGACGCGCCGGCGGGTGCCCGGAGGAAGGCCGACGTCGTCGGGGCTCAGACGTTCACGGCGCGTGCGCAGGAAGGCGGCGAACTCGTCCCGGCGATCCGTGCGCATGTCCGCCAGCGTAGTGCGCTGGGCACGGGGGCGGCGTGCGCAGCGGGGTGGCGCTGATACCAGGATGAGCGCACTCCTGGTACCAGGACAACGCCGGCTCAGG
>NZ_BADB01000411.1:0-1921 GCF_000333415.1 Microbacterium sp. B24
GCAGGTCCGCATGCTGCGCGTCGATCCCGAGCAAGCGCTCGCGCTCGTTCAGGCGGCGTTGCGCAGCGCGCCCACCGCTTCCTGACCACTCATCCGTCCGCACGTGTCGCGAAGGGGCACGCTGAGCGACCGCACGCGACCGACGAACCCGGCCATCGGCTCGGCCGTCCGCGCTCAGCGCGCCAGCGCCCGGTCGAGCATCGCCATCACGGATGCGGTGCCGGTACGCGCCGCAGCGGTTCGCGCCTGCGCGGCGGCACGCATCGCCGACAGCGCCGTCGCGTCGTGCAGCAGCGGGACGATCTGCTCCCGCACGCGGTCGGGCGTGAAGGCAGCATCCTCGATCAGCTGCGCGGCGCCGGCGGCCACGGCGCCGCGCGCGTTGAGCGCCTGCTCGCCGTTGCCGACGGCGTACGGCACGTAGACCGCGGGGATGCCGAGGGCCGACACCTCGCTCACGGTGGCCGCACCCGAGCGCGAGACCACGAGATCCGCCACCGCGAGCGCGAGGTCCATTCGATCGAGGTAGGCGACGATGCGGTAGTCGGGGTGTCCCGGGTCGACGATCGGGTCGCGCTCCCCCGCCGCGTGCAGCAGCTGCCACCCGGCGTCGACGACCGCAGGCCACGCGTCGGCGAACGTCTCGTTCAGCCGCCGCGCTCCCAGCGATCCGCCGAAGACGAGAAGCACGGGGCGCGCCGGATCGAGACCGAAGAATCGTGCCGCGTCGTCTCGCGTCGATGCACGGTCGAGGTCGACGATCTCTGCGCGGAGCGGCATGCCGACCGTCTCGGCACCGCGCAGCGGGGTGTCGGGGAAGGCGACCCCGACGCCCGCCGCGCGCCGGGCGCCCAAGATGTTCGCCAGTCCAGGGCGCGCGTTGGCCTCGTGCACGACGTACGGCACGCCTTCGCGGCGGGCGGCGACATACGCGGGAGCCGAGGCGTAGCCGCCGAAACCGGCGACCACATCGACCCGGCGGTCACGGATGTGCCGCCGCACCTGCCCCACGGCGCGATGCCACGCCAGCGGGAACCGGAGCGCGGCGAGGTTCGGCCGACGCGGAAAGGGGACCTTGTCGACGATCAGCAGCTCGTATCCGCGTTCGGGCACGAGACGGGCTTCGAGCCCTTCGCGCGTGCCGAGGACGAGCACGGATGCCGCGGCATCCCTCTCCCGCAACCCGTCGGCGACGGCGAGCAGCGGATTCACGTGCCCGGCGGTGCCGCCGCCCGCGAGGAGATAGGTCGTCGAGGAAGCCGGCTTCGTCACCCGAGAGAGCCTACCGGCGGCGGGGCAGCGACTCAGCGGCGATCGCGGTCGAGGCGGGACCGACGGGGATCGTCCGCGCGAAGGACAGCAGCACACCGCAGGCGAACAGGACCGACAGCAGCGAGGTACCGCCCTGTGACATGAATGGCAGCGGCATCCCCAGCATCGGCAGCAGTCGCAGGACGACACCGATGTTGACGAGTGCCTGTCCGACGATCCAGACGATGATGCCGCCCGTGACGATGCGGATGAAGTGGTCGCGGGTCTTACGGATGATCTTGAAGGCGGCGATTGCGAACACCGTGAACAGCAGGATCATCACGGCGCAGCCGACGAGTCCGAGTTCCTCACCGAGGATCGCGAAGATGTAGTCGTTCGACCGGGCCGGCAGCCAGCCGTACTTCTCGCGGGAGTTTCTGAGCCCGAGTCCGAACAGTCCCCCGTTGGCGAGGGCCCACACCCCCTGCACCGCCTGATAGCAGTCACCGACGGCCGCGTTGTAGCAGTCCATCGAGTCGAAGTTGACGAAGCTGCTCATGATGCGTCCCATGCGGTTCGAGTTGGTCATCTCGAAGAACACGGCGGATGACCAGCACGACGATCAGCGGGATGATGAAGATGCGCAGCTTCACACCGGAGAAGAACAGGC
>NZ_BADB01000410.1:0-2182 GCF_000333415.1 Microbacterium sp. B24
ATTGAGCTCGGTCCCGGGGATCCTCTAGAGTCCTCCAGCACGTCGGCGAACTCTCGGTACATCTCCTGCGTGCGCGAGTACGTGTGCGGCTGCTGGATCGCGATGATGCGACCGTCGCCGACGACGCTGCGCGCCGCGACGAGCGCGGCGGCCACCTCGGTGGGATGGTGCGCGTAGTCGTCGTAGACGCTCACCCCGCGCTCGACGCCGTGGAGCTCGAAGCGCCGTACCGTGCCCCCGAACTCCTCCACCGCACGCAGGGCCGGCTCGAGGGCGTAACCGAGCGTGAGCAGCACCGCCACGGCCCCCGCCGCATTGACCGCGTTGTGGGCTCCCGGAACCGCGAGCCGCCCGGTCACGGTCTCGCCGTCATGCGTGAGCGCGAAGGAGACGGGGCCTTCGGTCACGATGCCACTCAGGCGCACATCGGCGGCGGCATCCTCTCCGAATGTCACGATCCGGTCATGCCCGAGGGCCTGAGCGACACGCCGCGCCCCGGCGTCATCGGCGGAGATGACGACAGCCTCTCGAGCGGCGTCGCCGAAGCGGACGAAACCGTCGTAGAAGGCGTCGCGCGACTCCCAGTGGTCGAGGTGGTCGGGGTCGACGTTGGTGATCAATGCGACTGACGTGTCGTACAGCAGGAACGTGCCGTCGGACTCGTCGGCTTCGATGACGAACAGCTCATCTCCGCCCGTGCCGCTGGAGACACCGAGATCGGCGATGACGCCCCCGTTCACGAACGTCGGCGCCGTTCCGAGTGCACGCAGCGCCGTCACGAGCATGCCGGTGGACGTCGTCTTGCCGTGAGCCCCTGCGACGCTCACGAGCCTGCGCCCTCCGATCAGCCAGTACAGCGCCTGGGAGCGGTGGATCACGGGCAACCCGCGCTCCTTCGCGAGCACGTACTCCGGGTTCTGCGGCCAGATCGCGCCCGTGTGGATCACGGCGTCGACATCGTCGGGGAGATTGGCCGCATCGTGCCCGACATGCACCGTAGCGCCCCGCGCAGCGAGAGCGCGCAGGGCGGCGCTGTCGGCACGGTCGGAGCCGGAGACGCGGATGCCCCGATCGAGGAACATGCCGGCCAGCCCCGACATGCCCGATCCACCGATCCCGATGAAGTGGGCGGCGGTGATGTCGTCGGGGATGGGCAGGCTCAGGTCGGGTCGAATCATGGCTCGTCAAGTCTAGGTCGACGCCGCCTGGGCGGATGCTGCGGCGCGCGGCGCACGAACGCGCCGCCGCCACCGCCATCCCGCTTTTGTTATGACACATTTGGTACGGACGGTGGTACAATTCGAACATGACCGACCCGAATCACCTGAACATCGTGCTCGGGACTCTCGTCGGCGCCATCACGGTGTCCGGCGCGATCGGCGCGTTGAACGCCTGGCGTGGGCGTTCCGTGGGAGAGCGCGCCCTGGCACGCTTCGCGGACCGCGCGGCGCTACCGGTGCCGGCGGCCTCGGCGGCCGCTCTGGAGGCGTACATGCGACACCGAAAGCTGGTGGACTATCTTGCGCTGTCCGCTGCCGGCGCCGTCGGCGGACTGCTTCTGCTCACCCCGCTCGGGTTGAGCACGTTCTCCCCACTCGGCATCCTCATCCCGGCGATGTACGTGACCATGCTCGTCGTCTCCTGCTGGTCGACGCTGCACGAACGCCTCTTCGCGCCGGCGCAAGGTTCGATCCGGATCGCGCGATCGCGGGGAACCACCGTCGGCGACTACCTCGCCGGGCTCCCCCGCGCGCTCACCTGGATCCTCCTGGGACTCGCGCTGACGTGCGGTGTAGGGGTGGCCTGGAGCCTCGCCGCAGGCAGCGTCGCGCGTATCGATCTGGCTGCGGTCGCGCTCATGGTCACCGCGGTCGCCCTCGCAACATGCGTCGTTCTCCCGCGCCTCGAGGCCGCGATTGTCCGCCGCCCGCAACCGGCCGGTTCCGAACTCGAACTGGCCTGGGACGATGCGCTCCGCGTCGCGGCACTCAACGGGTGCCGTCAAGGTGCGGCTGCGCTCTGCATCGCCGCGGCGCTGATCGCCGGCGTCGCCGTGTTCTCGGGGCCCGACGGCGATCCCGGGTGGACCGCGAGCGTGTTCGTGATACTCGTGCTGCCTCTCACGTACCTCTACCCCACGCAGGGCGCAGCCGTTTCCCGGACGACTCCATCCGGACGGCAT
>NZ_BADB01000409.1:0-1645 GCF_000333415.1 Microbacterium sp. B24
GGCCCGCTGACGGGCAGGTCCTTCCCCTGGACGACGAGAGCCAAGACCGGTTGATCCTGCCCTACAGCGAGAACCAGATCGTCTACGAGCGCGCGGGCGCGGCGGAGAACACGGGCGAGGGCGATGGCCCGACATCCGCTGAGTTCCACTTCGTGGAGGCGGAGGACGATATCGATCCCGACCCCGACGGCCGGGACGAGTGACGCCGGAGCCGGCACGCGCGCTCGAGATCGAGCTGACCTTCGACGTCCACGGCGACACCCCGCTTCCCGACCTGTCGGGTCTGCCGGGTGTCGCCGTCGTCGAGGGGCCTGCGCGTCGCGACCTCGATGCCCGGTATCTGGATGTGCCGGGCTTCGCCCTGGGACGCTCCGGCTACGCGGTGCGCCGTCGCACCGGCGGACCGGACGAGGGATGGCACATCAAGGGACCCAAGACCGCTGACGGCGGGCGGCTGGAGACGCATTGGCCGCTCGATGGAGCGAAGGGTGGCGCGTCCGCGGGCGAAGTGAGCGTCCCGGATGCCGTCGCCGCCGCCGTGGCAGAGATCGCCTCCGGCGCCCTGGCACCCATCGCCCGCATCGTCAACGATCGCCATGCCTACGCCCTCCGCGATGAGGCGGGCGCGCTCGTCGCGGAATTCGTCGACGACCACGTGGTCGCGACCGACGAGACCCGCGGTGTGCAGACGACATGGCGCGAGTGGGAGTTCGAGCTCGGACCCGCGGCGCCCGTCGGCGCCACCCGCACTGCGCTCTTCGATGCGGTCACCGCTGCCGTCGCGGCGGTGGGCGGACGCCCCGCGGCATCCGATTCCAAGCTCGCTCGCACGCTCGGCCTCTGATCGCGGCTCGCTCGGATGCCGCGAAACCACTGACGCCGCCCCCGGCTTCGGTTGGGGCGGCGTCAGTCGTAGGAGTCAGCGTACTCCAGAGCTCACGGAGCTCAGAGGTTGATCATGTGTCCCGCGAGACCGTGGAAGGCCTCCTGCAGAGCCTCGGACAGCGTCGGGTGGGTGTGCACGTTGCGCGCCAGCTCCAGAGCGGTCAGGTCCCACTTCTGGGCGAGGGTGAGCTCCGGCAGCAGCTCCGACACGTCGGGGCCGATGAGGTGGCCGCCGACGAGCTCGAGGTGCTCGGCATCCGCGATGAGCTTGACGAAGCCGACCGGCTCGCCGAGGCCGTGCGCTTTGCCGTTGGCCATGAAGGGGAAGGTCGCGACCTTGTACTCGCGTCCGGTCTCCTTGTACTGCGCCTCGGTGTAGCCGAACGACGCCACCTGCGGCGAGCAGAAGGTCGCACGCGGCATCATGCGGTAGTCGCCGAGCGCCATGGTCTCTGCGCCACCGATCGTCTCGGCGGCGACGACGCCCTGCGCCTCGGCGACGTGGGCGAGCTGCAGCTTGGCCGTGACGTCACCGATGGCGTAGATGCCCTCGACGTTGGTACGCATGAAGTCGTCGATCTCGATGGCGCCGCGCTCGGTGAGCTTCACGCCGGTGTTCTCCAGGCCGAAGCCCTCGACCCGGGGAGCGAAGCCGATCGACATGAGCACCTTGTCGGCTTCGATCGAGCCCTGCGCGCCGCTCTTGTTGTCGGTGTAGGTCACCGTGACCTTGTCGCCGGAGTCGACGACCGACTCCACC
>NZ_BADB01000408.1:0-1478 GCF_000333415.1 Microbacterium sp. B24
CGTCAGCCGGAGAGACACCGGTGTGCACCTGCCGGCGGCGCGTCTTGCGCTCCGCCAGCTCGACGACCTCATCGCCGAAGGGCTGGGCGGCAAGGACTGCACGTTGGTCGCGCGCTTCGCCTCGCCGGACGGCACCCTCCGCGGCTACGACCCGTCGCGTGACGGCGTCTCCGCGGCCTGACGCCGATATCTCCCGCACACCCCGATCGAGAGGGCACTTCATGACCACCGCATCCGCATCTGCCACCACCGACGAGCCCATCGGCTCGGTCACGGTGATCCCGCACATCGTCGCGGGCGAACGCGTCGGCCCGACAGGGCGCACCGGTCCCGTCTTCAACCCCGCCACGGGCCGCCAGAGCGCAGAGGTCGCCCTCGCCTCGGCCGCGTTCGTCCATGACGTCGCCCGCCGCGCGCAGGCCGCTCAGCGCGGCTGGCGCGACACCGGTCTCGGCAAGCGCCAGCAGGTGATGTTCCGCCTCCGCGAGATCGTCGCCTCCCGCGCCGAGGAGCTGGCGCGCATCATCACGGCCGAGCACGGCAAGACCGTCGACGACGCCCTCGGCGAAGTCGCTCGAGGGCTCGAGAACGTCGAGTTCTGCACGAGTCTGATGCACCACCTCAAGGGCGACTACTCCGAGCAGGTCGCCTCGGGCGTGGACGTCCACCAGGTTCGTCAGCCCGTCGGCGTGGTCGCCTGCATCACTCCGTTCAACTTCCCCGCGATGGTGCCGCTGTGGATGGTGACCACCGCCATCGCCGCGGGCAACGCCGTGATCCTCAAGCCCAGCGAACGCGACCCGTCGGCGGCCGTCTGGCTGGCCGAGGCCTTCGCCGAGGCGGGGCTTCCCGACGGCATCCTCAACGTCGTCCACGGCGACAAGGAGGCCGTGGATGCGCTGCTGGACGACCCGGTCGTGCGGGCGGTGTCGTTCGTGGGATCGACGCCGATCGCGAAGTACATCTACGCGCGGGCGGCCGAGAACGGCAAGCGCGTTCAGGCGCTGGGCGGAGCGAAGAACCACATGATCGTCATGCCGGATGCCGATCTGGACGCCGCTGCGGATGCGGCGGTGTCGGCGGCGTACGGCTCGGCGGGGGAACGCTGCATGGCCGTGTCGGTCGTCGTCGCGGTGGGCGAGGTCGCCGACGCGCTCATCGGCAAGGTCGCCGAGCGCATCGGCGGACTGGTCGTCGGCGACGGCACCGATCCCGCCACCGACATGGGTCCGCTGATCACCCGCGACGCGCTCGATCGCGTGACCGGCTTCGTCGCGGGGGCCGCGGACGAGGGAGCCCGCGTCGTGGTCGACGGCCGCGAGGTCACCGTGGACGGGGGCGGGTTTCTCATCGGTCCCTCGCTCGTCGACGGCGTCACGCCGGGCATGCGCGTCTACGACGAGGAGGTCTTCGGGACCGTGCTGTCCGTGGTGCGTGTCGCCACCTACGACGACGCGGTCGCGCTGATCAACGCCAAC
>NZ_BADB01000407.1:0-9972 GCF_000333415.1 Microbacterium sp. B24
GGTGGCTGCGTCGTCGGTCAGGCTGGACGGCGCCAGGATCGTGAAGTCGACGCCGCTCGCGCGCAGATGATCATCGGCAGCGGCCTTCGCCTCGGCGTAGGCGAAGAAGCCGTTGTCGGGGTCGACGCCATGGTCTGCTCCAGCACCGAAGTAGGACACCATGATGAACCGGTCGACGCCCGCCGCGGCGGCGGCATCGATCGTGCGGATCGCGGCGTCACGGTCGACGGCGTAGGTGCGGGCCGCGTCACCGCCGCCGGCGCCCGCCGACCAGATCACGACGTCGGAGTCGCGGACGAGGTCGGTCAGCTGCGCGATGTCGAGACCCGCGACGTCGGCCACCTCGGGATGAGCCCCGGCAGCCGCCACATCGTCGGCGTGATCCGCATTGCGGATCACCGCCCTCACGTCGTGTCCGGCCCGAACCAGCAGAGGCTCGGCCTGCAGCGCGACCTTGCCGTGCCCGCCGATGATCAGGATGCGTGCCATGGTTCCAGCCTACGCGCGGCCGCCTACGCTGGAACCATGACCGCCACGACCGCTCTCGTTCTCGTCGCCAACGCCGCAGACGGCTCCCTCACCACTTTCCGCCTCGCCGACGGCACCCTCGAGCGCCTCGCCGTGACCGAGGGACTGACGGGATGCTCCACCTTCGCCGTGGATGCCGCGCGCGACCTCGTCTACGCGGCGGTCAAGGGGGATCCTGCCGGCATCGTCACCCTCTCGCTCGACCGCACGAGCGGCATCCTCACCCCGCTGTCACGCCGCGATCTCCCCGCCGGCGGCATGAACTACCTCGCGCTCACGCGCGACGGCGCGGCCCTTCTCGGCGCGAGCTACGGCGGTGGCTACGGCATCCTCTCCCCCATCGTCGACGGCGTCGTCGGCGAGCCGGTGTCGACGATCTCCTACCCCAACCTGCACTCGGTGCTGCCGAGCGCTGACGGCCGGTTCGCCTACTTCGTCTCGCTCGGCGCCGACCTCGTCGCCCAGTACGCGATCGCCGACGAGCTCGCCCTCGTCCCGCTGAAACCCGCGACCGTGGCGGCTCCCGCCGGCAGCGGACCGCGCCATCTGCTGGTGAACGACGCGCAGGATGCGGTCTACGTCATGACCGAGTTCTCCGGCGAGGTGCTGCATTACGCCCGCGACGCCGCGGCCGGCACCCTGGAACTCGTGGGCGCGGCATCCGCCTTCGACCGTTCGAAGGGTCTCGGCCACAGCGAGTTCGGCGCCGATCCCCTCGCCCACCACTTCATCTGGGGCGCCGACCTGCACGCCGGCGCGGACGGCCGCGTGCTGTGGGCGTCGGAGCGCACCGAGAGCACGCTCGCCGCGGTTCCGGTGGCCGCCGACGGCAGCCTCTCGGATGCCGCGACCTTCACCGTCACCGAGCAGCAGCCCCGCGGCTTCGCCACGAGCGCCGACGGTCGCTACCTCGTGGCCGCCGGCGAGAAGTCGACGTCGGTGTCGCTGTACGCCGTGGACGGCGAGCGCCTCGAGCTGCTCCAGCGCGCCGAGACCGGCAACGGCGCCAACTGGGTGCGCTTCATCGACTGACGCCCCGTCGTCCGTCCCGCCTCGCCGCATCCGCCGACCGATGACGACCAGAGCGGACGGATGAACCGCCTCAGAGGCCGACCATCTCCGCGCTGCGCTCCCACAGGCGCGCGGCGATGACCGGATCGGCGGCGACCGGCGAGGTGCGCGCCAGGCGGTTGGCGACGTAGTAGCCGCCGTGCTCCCAGTCCAGACCTGGCTTGCCCAGCGCGAGCCAGGCCAGCCGCGCCCCGCCGACATCGGTCGAGGTCAGCAGCCGGCTCGTCACGGGATTGGTGTACATGAAGCGCCACGGTCCCTTGGCCGTGGCCGCGAAGCTGCTGCCGATCACGCCCGGGTGGAATGCGGCCGCCGCCACACCGTCGTCGCCCCAGCGCCGCTCGATCTCCTTCGTGAACAGGATGTTCGCGAGCTTCGCGTTGCCGTATGCCGAGCTCGCAGAATATCGCCGCTCGGCGTTGAGGTCGTCGATGTCGAAGCGCGAGAAACGTCGCGCGGCGACGCTCGAGGTCTGGATGACCGCGGCTCCGGAGTCGACGAGGCGATCGCGCAGCAGATTGGTGAGCAGGAACGCCGCCAGATGGTTCGTCTGGAAGGTCGCCTCGAATCCGTCGACCGTGACGGTGCGATCGCCGAAGATGCCGCCCGCGTTGTTCGCGAGGACGTCGATGCGCGGATAGCTCGCCCGCAGTTCATCGGCGAGCGCGCGCACCTGCGCGAGGACGGCGAAGTCGGCGACGTGGAACGGCATGCCGATCCCCTCGGCCACCTGCCGGGTCCGCCGCGGGTCGCGCCCGACGACCACGACCCGCTGCCCGGCCAGGGCGAGCTGTCGGGCCGCGGCGGCACCGATGCCGCTGCTGGCTCCCGTGATCACGATCGTGCGGGGGTCGTTCTCGTTCATGCCGGGAGGGGTCATGCGGCGAGTCTACGTCCGCCGACAGAGGGTCCTGCCGGGCCGCCCCCTGCATGACCGCGACCCGACAGGAGTGCAGGGGTCAGGGCGAGGGGATGCCGCCGTTGACGTTCAGCGTTTCGCCGATGACATAGCTGGACTCGGCCGATGCGAGGAACACGTAGGCGGGGGCGAGTTCGGCGGGCTGGCCCATTCGCCCGAGCGCGGTGTCCTCGCCGAAGCTGTCGAGCTTGTCCTGCGGCTGGCCGTCGGTGGGCTGCAGCGCCGTCCAGATCGGCCCGGGCGCGACCGCGTTGACGCGGATGCCCCGGGGTGCGACCTGTTGGGCGAGCGCCTTCGTGAACGCATTGATCGTGGCCTTCGTCGACGCGTAGTCGACGAGCACATCAGAGGGCTTGTACGCCTGGATGGAGGTCGTGTTGATGATCGACGAGCCGGGTTCGAGGTGCGCGAGGGCGGCCTTGGTGATCCAGAACATCGCGTACACGTTGGTCTTGAACGTGTCGTCGAACTGCTCGTCGCTCAGGGTCTCGAGGTCGTCGTTGAAGATCTGCTTGCCCCCGTTGTTGACGAGGATGTCGAGTCCGCCGAGGCCGTCGACGGTCTTCTCGACCAGGTCGCGGCAGTAGGCGGCATCCTTCAGATCCCCCGGAAAGGTGAGCGCCGTGACGCCGGCGTCGCGGATGAGCCCGGCGATGCGCTGCGCGTCCTCCTCCTCTTCGGGCAGATAGGAGATCGCGACGTCGGCGCCTTCGCGCGCGAACGCGATCGCGGTGGCGGCACCGATGCCCGAGTCGCCGCCGGTGATGAGGGCGCGGCGGCCGCGCAGACGCCCGGTTCCGCGGTAGGTGTCCTCGCCGAGATCCGGACGGGGCGTCAGTTCGGCCTCGAGGCCGGGTTCCGGCATCCGCTGCTTCTGCGGCTCGATGTCGGCATAGAGGGCGGCCGGGTCGGTGAACGTGTACTGGTCGCGGGTCATTCCGGCAGTCTCGGCGACCGGGCGCCGCCGCGCAGGTGGATTGACAGTGCCGTCGGGCGGTGTTAGCGCGCGCGGGCGCGCTCGTCCGTCCCGTCGTGCCGCCATGCCTCGTCCACAGCGACATCTGCGGCCGGACGACCGGGGGCGGCGCGGCCGCGGCGTGCGATCGCGACGTTCACGACGCCCAGCGACAGGACGATCGCCGCGGCCAGGGCCGGCACGGCCATCGCGACGCCCAGCGAAACCTCTTCGGCGATCCAGCCGGTGGCCGCCGCGGCGAGCGCCTGCGCGAGCGTGAGGGCGGAGCTGAGCAGCGTCATGGTCGTCGCCGATCGTCCGCGCGGGGCACGCTCACCCGCGAGCGAGAACAGCGTCACCAGCGTCGGCCCGACCCCGAGGCCCATGACGAGCAGCCAGCCGGCGACCACGCCCAGGCTCGACGAGGTCGCATACCCGACGGATGCCGCCGTCAGCACTCCCGCGAAGGCGAGCCAACGGTGGCGCAGGGCGAAGCGCGCGGGCAGCAGCACGACGCCGAGGGCCAGCACCGCGGAGCCGATGCCCATGAGCCCGTAGAGCAGGCCCGCCTGCGCCTCGTCGCCCGCAGCCCGCGCGAAGGCCGTCAGTGACGTCAGCGCCGCGCCGAAGAACATTCCCACCCCGAACGTCGCCGCCACCAGCACGAGCATCGAGGGCGTCAGCACCGCGCGGAAGGCGGCGCGCTCCGCCGCGGTGTCGGCGCGACTCTGCAGCAGGCGCGCGGTGGGGTGCAGCGCGAACGCGAGCACGAAGCCGAAGCTGAGCGCTGCGGCCACCGCGATCGGAGCCCACGGTGCGATGAGGGCTGCGAGGATGCCGACCAGGAACGGGCCGATGACGAAGGCCGTCTCGTCGGCAGCCGACTCGTACGACATCAGCCGCGAGGTCGTCTTCGTGCGCCGCTCGGGAGCGATGCGCGCGGCGACGATGGCCAGCAGCCGGCTGCGCGACATGGCCGCCGCCTGCGGTCCGGTCAGCCCGATCGCCAGAGCCGCCGCCAGGATCACGCCCGGGGGCGCCTCCGCCGTCGCGACCAGCGGGAACAGCGCGAGCAGGATGCCGTTGGCGAGCCCCACCGGGACGAGCACGCGCCGCTGTCCGTGTCTGTCCACGAGATCGCCCATGATGGGGCCCGCGATGACGACGCCGATGCCGACGGCGGCCGAGGTGAGCCCGCCGAAGCCGACCGAGTCGGTCGCGTGGACGACGAGCATGAGCACGCCGACGGTCATCATCGCGAAGGGCAGACGTGCAACGAATGCGATCGGCCAGTAGGCCCATCCGGTGTGCGCGATCAGCGATGAACGACCGCTGGCGGTCGAGGGGTGGTGCACGGGGTTCCTCCGGGACATGGGCTCGTTGTTCACGTGCCGCCTTGCCCTCCGAACGAATCCGGGGCCGGGTGCCGTCCGCGACGTCGCGGTCGGATGGCTGGGTGGAGCAGGTAGATGCACTTCGCGCTCCGCGAAGGAGCACGACACTCGAGTGTACCGGATGGATATCTCCGGTGGTCTGACCACACGGCGAAATCGGAGTAGCATCGAACGGTCCCCGACCGCCAGCGACAACGGTGCCGCCTCCTCACAGATGGGCACCCGCGCATGTCAGTCGCCACCTCCTCCCTGCCGATTCCGGTCGCAGGGGCCAGACGCCGTGCACGCGTGGCGCCCTGGCTGCGCGTGAGCGCCGCGGTGTTCGCCGTGGCATGGGGCGGCAACGAGTTCACGCCGTTGCTGGTCACCTACCGGCTGGAGCAGCACCTCAGCGCTCTGACCGTGAACCTCCTCCTCGGCGCGTATGTCCTCGGCATCGTGCCGGCCCTGCTCATCGGCGGCCCCCTCTCGGATCGGTTCGGCCGCCGGGCCCTCGCCCTGCCCGCACCCGTCCTCGCGCTCACCGGTTCCGCCGTTCTCGCCGCCGGCGGCGGATCGGCCGCGCAACTCTTCACCGGCCGGGTCTTCTCGGGCCTCGCGCTCGGTCTCGTGATGGCCGTGGGCACGGCCTGGATCAAAGAGCTCTCGGCAGCTCCGTTCGACACCGGCGCCGACGCCGGCGCCGGTGCGCGCCGCGCGGCGCTGGTGCTGACGGTCGGGTTCGCCCTGGGCGCCGCGGTGGCAGCCGCCATCGCGCAGTCGGGGACGGCTCCGGAAGTGCTGCCGTATCTCGTCAACGTCCTGCTGTGCGCGCTCGCTCTCGCGCTCATGTGGTCGGCCCCCGAGACGCGCACGCGCAGCGCGCACCCCGGTCGACTGCGCGACGACCTCCGCATCCCGGCGGCGACTCACCGCCGCTTCGTGTTCGTCGTGACCCCGCTCGCCCCGTGGGTGTTCGGCACGGCGGCGAGCGCCTATGCGATCCTGCCCGTGCTCTTCTCCGCCCAGGTGCCCGGCTTCGAAGTCGGGTTCGCGGGTCTGCTGTGTCTCATCGCGCTCGGATGCGGTGTGGCAGCCCAGAGCCTCGTGCGGCGCATCGATCGGGCCGGCAGCGCGCGGACGATCATCGCGTCCTTCACGGCAACGGCGATCGGGCTGGCCCTCGCGGCAGCGGCGGCGCTGAGCATGTCACTGGCCGTCGCGATCATCGCCGCGGCAGCTCTGGGCACGGCCTACGGCTTCCTGCTGGTCACCGGCTTGCAGGAAGTGCAACGGATCGCCGGCCCCGACGATCTGGCCGGTCTGACCGCCGTCTACTACTCCCTCAGCTACCTCGGCTTCTTCGTTCCGGCCGTACTCGCCTCGCTGAGCCCTGTGATCGGGTACCCCCTGCTGTTCGGCGCAGGCACCCTCTTCGCCCTCGTCAACCTGGTGGCGACGTCGGCGGCGCACCGCCGCTGCTGAGGTCGGCGGCGCTCAGGCGGAGAAGAACGCTTCTGCCGCGCGGCTGAGGGCGAACAGGTCAGCAGTGCCGGCGAGCTCGCGGGCGGAGTGCATCGAGAGGATGGGAATGCCGACGTCGACGGTGCGGATGCCGAGTCGCGTCGCCGTGATCGGCCCGATCGTCGACCCGCAGGGCACGGCGTTGTTCGAGACGAACTCCTGCGAGACGACGCCCGCGGCGTCGCACCAGCCGTGCCACGCGGCCGCACCGGCGGCATCCGTCGCGTAGCGCTGATTCGCGTTGATCTTCAGGATCGGACCACTGCCGAGGACGGGCTGGACGACGGGGTCGTGCTTTTCGGGGTAGTTCGGGTGCACGGAGTGGCCGACATCGCTGGAGACACACCAGGATGCCGCGAGTGCCCGCAGCTGCTCGTCGCGATCGGCCCCGAGCCCGCGCTGCACCCGCTCGATCACGTCCGACAGGAACGGGCCGGCGGCGCCGGAGCGCGTCGCCGAGCCGACTTCCTCGTGGTCGAAGACCGCGAGCATCGGGATGTGCGCGGTGTCGGAGGGCGCGGCGACGAGGGCGGTGACGCCGGCGTGCACCGACGCGAGGTCATCGAGACGGCCGCTGGCGAAGAAGACGTCGTCCTTGCCGAAGACGGCGCCGCGCGCGGCGTCGGCGGTCACGATGTCGTAGCCACGAATGCGTGCGGCGTCGATGCCGGCGGCGGCCGCGAGCTCACCGAGCAGGTCGGCCGACGCGGCGTCGCCGAGCCCCCAGACGGGCTGGGTCTGGGTCTGCTTGTTCAGAGCGAGGTGGTCGTTGGCCTCACGGTCGAGGTGGATCGCGAGCTGCGGCAGACGCAGCAACGGCCCGGTTGCGGTCAACACGGCGGAGCCGTCATCGAGTACCAGACGCCCGGCGAGGCGCAGCTCGCGATCGAGCCAGGAGTTCAGCAGCGGGCCGCCGTAGATCTCGACTCCCGCCTGCAGCCAGCCGAAGCGACCGGTGGTCGGCTTCGGCTTGAGCTTCAGCGCCGGGGAGTCGCTGTGGGCGCCGAAGACGTGGATGCCGGTGCGCGCATCGGCCGCACGCGGCACGACCCAGGCGATGACGGCGCCGTCGCGCACGACGACGTACCGCCCGCCCGCAGCGAGCGACCACGCCTCTGCCTCGACGACGGAGGTGAATCCGGCATCCTCCAGCCGTCGCGCGACCTCCGCAGCCGCGTGGAAGCTCGAAGGAGACGCGGCGACGAAATCGGCGAGATCGTCGGCGTGGGCGCGGGCGGCAGCGGAAGCGGGCATCTCCTCAGCGTAGTTCGGGGTCCAGGCTCATGCCGCGCGGCGTCGCGCCGCCGCGCGCTGAACGATCAGCGCGATCAGCCGCCACCCCAGCAGGAAGACGGCGAGCACGATTCCCGCGACGATCACGAACGACACGGCGATGCCCTGGCCCGACACGACGCGCAGCAGCATGCCGCCCGCGAGCGTCATCGCCCACACCGGCAGCCCGGTGCGAGCGAGCGCGCGCGGCGCCCGCCACGCCTGCGCAATCAGCCAGCCGAGCACGAGAGCCGCCAGAAACGGCCACGCCGTGATGGCGAGCCCCGTCCACACGTCGGAATCGTGGCTGGCTCGACCCACGGCCGCGAAGGTGACGACCAGCGCCGCGTCGAGGGCGAAGGAGAGGAGGACGGAAGCGGATCGTGACATGCCTCCATCCTCCTCCCGTCGCGCGGTGGGTCAGTTGAGCGCGCGGGTGCCCGCGGGGATCACACCGTCGGCATAGAGGCTGCGGGTGACGTCCTGGAACGCGGTCAGCGCGACCCGCTGCGTCAGCGGACCGTACGAGATGCGGGCGACGCCGAGCCGCTCGTATTCCCCCGCGGCGAGGGCACCGGGAAGGCCGATCACACTCACCGACCGCTCACCGATGCCCGCGACGAGCTGCGCGGTCGCTTCGGCATCGAGCACCCCCGGGACGAACACCGAGGTCGCGCCGGCATCGAGGAAGGCCCGTCCGCGTGCGATGGCGTCGTCGATCGAATCGGCCAGCGGGCGCTCGCCTCCGCGGACGACCGCGTCGGTGCGGGCGTTGAGCGCGAACGGGACGCCCTCGGCATCCGCGGCGGCGACGGCGGCCGCGACCCGAGCGACGGACTCGTCGAACGGGCGCAGGCGATCCTCCATGTTCGCACCGACGACACCGACCGCGATCGCGCGGCGGATCGTGTCGGCGGGGTCGTCGTACCCGTCGTCGAGATCGGCACTGACCGGAACCTCACCGGCGACGGCGACGATGCGCCCGACCATGTCGAGCGTCGTCTCCAGCGGAATCGTCCCATCCTCGTAGCCGAAGGATGCGGCGATGGAGTGCCCCGCGGTCGCCAGGGCGCGCGTCTCGGGCAGCGCGAGGACGGCTTTCGCGGAGACCACGTCCCACACGTTGGCGACGCGGAGGATCTCGGGGGCGGCGTACAGGTCGCGCAGGCGCTGAGCGCGGGCGGCGAGGGAGGCATCTGTCATGTCTCCAGCCTGACCACCGGATGCCGCGGGCACCACCTCTTGACACGGTCTTCTCAGCAGCCTCGTGGGAATGCGGGGGCGCGCGGCCGGTGTTGGAACCCGCATGACCACTGTGGGAATCATCGGAGCAGGACACATCGGCAGCGCGCTCGCGGAGGGCCTCGTCGGACGTGGGTACGACGTCGTCATCAGCAACTCGCGGGAACCCGAGACGCTCGAAGGGCTGGTGGCCCGCTTGGGCGCGAACGCGCGCGCGGCGACGCCCGCCGAAGCAGCGGAAGCCGCGGACTGGGCGATCGTCACCGTTCCCTTGAAGGCGATCGCCGACATTCCGGCCGCGCCGTTGGCCGGCAAGGTCGTGCTCGACACGAACAACTACTACTGGGAGCGCGACGGGCGCATCGATGCACTCGAGGCCAAGGAGACGACCACGACGCAGATGGTTCAGGACCACCTCGCCGACGCGCGCGTCGTGAAGGCGTTCAACCATATCCCCGCCGCCGCCATCCTCACCGACGGCGCCCCGGCCGGCACCCCCGGTCGTCGCGCGCTCGCGATCGCGAGCGACCACGCGGATGCCGCGGCCCTCGCGACCGCCGTCTACGACGAGTTCGGCTTCGACACCGTCGACATCGGCTCGGTCGCCGAGAGTTGGCGGGTCGAGCGCGACCAGCCCGCCTACGTCGTCCGTCAGGACGCCGACGAGCTCCGCGCGAACCTGGCCCGAGCGACCCGCTGAGACACGCCGTCAGCGCGCGACGATCTCGTCCGCGTTGTCGGCGATCCAGCCCATCAGCGGGAGCACTCGCTGCATGAGCTCGTCGCCGCGGGCGGTGAGCGCATACTCGACGCGCGGCGGCACCTCGGGGTAGGCGGTACGCACGACCAGGCCGTCGGCCTCGAGGGTGCGCAGCGTCGACGCGAGCATCTTCTCGCTGATGCCGTCGACCGCTCGCCGCAGTTGACCCCACCGGGCCGTGCCCTCGCTGAGCGCCAGCAGCACGAGAATGCCCCACTTGCTCATCACGTGGTCGAGCACGGTGCGCGTGGGGCAGTTCTCGGTGAAGACCTGGTCGTAAGTGTCCGGATTTCCGCGAGAGACTCTAGAGGATCCCCGGTACCGAGCT
>NZ_BADB01000406.1:0-4178 GCF_000333415.1 Microbacterium sp. B24
AATTGAGCTCGGTACCGGGGATCCTCTAGAGTCGATTCGCGCAACTGCGCGAGGTCGATCCCCGCGAGTTCCGCGACTTCGCGGAGGAGTTCGGCGATGTCGTGCGGAGCCTGCCGTTCCAGCTGCCGGAGAACTTCCTGCTGATCGTGCGCGCCATCTCGCTCACCTCGGGCGTCTGCAGCACGCTGGAGCCCGAGTACAACATCTGGGAGAGCATCGAGCCGTTCGCCGGTCAGGTGCTGCGTGATGAGGGCGGCAACGTCGTGAAGGACGCGCTCGCGCAGGTCGCGGAGGTCGCCACGACCGCGTGGCGTCTGCCCGGACGCCTCGACGGGCTCATCACGGGTTTCGAGGAGGGCACGGTGTCGGTCGACATGTCGCGCCTCGAACGCCGACTCGATCGCCTGGAGCGGATCGCTCAGCGTGGCCTTGCTGCGGTGGTCTTCGGCATCCTGCTCATCGGCGGCATCCTGCTGCGGGTGACCGACGAGGTCTTCGGTGTCGCGATGATGATCGCGTCACTCGTCCCGCTCGTCGTCAGCCTCCTGCCGCGCGGTCGGCGCCGGCGCCGCTAGGACGCTCCGCCTCGCGCCGCCGTGAGAAGCGCATCGACGACGGCATCGGTGACGTGCGGCGCCACGTGCAGGTTGAGGGCGGGCTCGACGAGCTCGACCTCCAGCAGCGCCAGGCCGTAGGCCCGTGAGCGCACGGTGTCGACGCGGGCGTAGAGGGGGAGCGGACCGCCGGTGACGGCCTGCACCGCCCGCACGACGGCGGTGGCGAAGGCGATCTCGTCGTCGTAGGCGGGTACCTGTTCGGGATGTTCCTCGTAGACGCCGCCGATGAGACCGCCGCCCACTTCGAGCAGGGCGCCCTTGGAGATGGCGTGCGTGAACCGTCCGTCGATGAGGTAGAGGGCCTTCTCCCACCCGCGGGACAGTTCGGGCACCTCGGGCTGGATCATCGCGGTGTCGCCGGTCTCGATGATCCGTGTCGCCAGGTCGAGGGCCCGCTCGTCGTCGGCGTCGAAGAGGCCGGTGTCGCGCGCCCCCGCCGACACCGCCGGCTTCACGACGACGCGGTCGTGCGCGGCCAGCGCCGCGCGGACGTCGTCGACGCTGTCCGCGTACGTGGTGGGTACCACGCGGATGCCGGCGCCCTCGAGGTCGGCGAGGTAGTGCTTGTCGAGGTTCCAGCGCATCGTCGCCGGGGCGTTGACGACGCGGGTGGATGCCGCCGCGCGCTCGAGCCAGGCCTGGAACTCATCGGGACGCTCGGGGTAATCCCACGGGGAGCGGATCGCGAGCAGGTCGAAGGCGGCGAGATCGACGGTGTCGTCGTGCCAGACGACGGCCTCGGCCGCCGCGCCGCGAGCGCGGAGTGCATCCAGGAGCACCGGGGTGTCGTGGTCGGGGTCTTCGTCGGAGTAGAAGGCGGCGTCGGTGACGACGATGCCGATCCGCGATGCAGGCGAGGTCACGAGAGACCACCCTACCGAGGGCGTTCTCCTTGACCGGGCCCCTCCCGGGCGGCAGGCTGGCGGGAAGACCACGGAGGTGTCATGGCAGCTACGGCCGTTCCCCTCGTCGAGAGCAGTACGCTCCCCGGCGTCATCCTCGTCGAGCGCGTGCGTCGACTCGTCCTGCTGTCGGTGCTACTCGCGTGCGGCTACGGCATGTTCGTGCGCGGTCAGAAGCAGTCGTGCATCGGGCAGGCCTCGGGACCTGGCGCGTGCGCGGAACTCGTTCTGAGTCCGAGCCCTCTGGTCTTCGTCGCGGCCGCCGTCATCGTGCTGCTCTCGCTCAAGCGTGTTGTTCATCACGCGGCATCCGATGACGATGCGCGGCGGATTCTCGGGCGCGCGGCCACCGGTGTCGTCGTGCTCTTCGTCGTCGCGACGGTCGTGTCGCTGACGTGGCTCGCCCTGGTGCCGGTGCCGGACCCCGGCGAGCCGTACGCGATCGCTTTCCCGTTCCCCTTCGCGTCCGGCGAGTTGCGTATGACCCCGTAGCGGCCGACGCGTCGTAGCCTGAACGGGTGCCCTCCGACTCCACCGCTTCCGCCGCCGGGGCACGCGCCGAGTTGGCCGCTCTGGCTCGCGATGGCCGGGACTGGGGAGTGCCACGGCAGAGACTGCCTGCAGCGGTCTCGCCACGCGCCGCCGCCGTGCTGATCCTGTTCGGCGTGCTCGATGCCGTGCCGAGTGCGCGCGCGGCGCAGGATGCTGCGGTCTCGCGCGATCTCGACGTCCTGCTGCTCGAACGGGCGACCACGCTTCGTGCTCACCCGGGGCAGGTCGCCTTTCCTGGAGGACGGCTCGATCCCGGCGACTCCGGACCGATCGCCGCCGCACTGCGCGAAGCCGAGGAGGAGACGGGGGTCGATCCGGCCGGCGTCGAGGTGCTGGGCGCACTGCCGCCGGTGCCGTTGGAGTTCTCCGGGCACCTCGTCACGCCCGTGTTGGGGTGGTGGCGGCATCCGTCGCCCGTGCGTGTCGTCGACGATGCGGAGTCCGCCGCCGTGTTCCGCGCACCGGTGGCCGACCTGCTCGACCCGCGCAACCGCGGGGTGACGGTGATCGAGCGCGAAGGACAGACGTGGCGCGGGCCCGCCTTCGAGGTGCAGGGTCATCTCGTCTGGGGTTTCACCGCGATGGTGATCGACGCGCTGTTCGACCGGCTCGGCTGGACCGAGCCGTGGGACCTGGGCGCCCAGACCCGGCGCATACCGCTGCCGATCTAGGCTGCCGGGCGCCCTGTGCCCGCGGCGGTGCGGGTCCGAAACGGGGACCCGATCTGCGGTGTGCGCGACGTCGTGAGCACCGTTGCGACCCCGCGTTCCGTGTGGCTGCTGGGCGTTTCGCCAGCACGCCCGATGAACATGCTCGGTCCGTGGAGTTGGCGCGGACCGGCGTGTGACGATCGGCGAGCACGATCGGAGAAGGAACACATGGACGAACGTCGGCTGGCGCGCGACGCCCTCTCGCGACGGACCCTCCTGACCGCGGGTGTGGGGTCTGCGGCGGCGCTGGCGCTCTCGGCGTGCTCCGCGGTGGCGACGGGCGCTCCGCCGACGACCGTCCACGCGGCGTCGGCATCCCCTTCTGTCAACGGCGCGCCGCTGATCATGCTCATCCGACATGCGGAGAAACCAGCGGCATCCGGGGTGCCGTACGGTGTGGGGCCCGACGGCTCGCAGGATGCCGAGTCGCTCACCGTCGCCGGATGGCAGCGTGCTGGTGCGCTCGTGGGACTGCTCGACCCGCGCACGTCGCAGGGCCCGGTGCCCGTGCGTGCGGGTCTCGGGCTCCCGACGCGCCTCATCGCGGCCGATCCGGAGAAGGGGAGCAAACGCCCCGCGCAGACCGTGACCCCGTTGGCCGCGCGGCTGGGGCTCACTCTGGAGACGACGTGGAAGAAGGACGACACGGCCGCGCTTGCCGCCGCGCTGCGTACGACGACGGGGTGCACGCTCGTCGCGTGGGAGCACGAGCTGATCCCCGACATCCTGAGCCACCTCGGATCGATCGACCCGCCCCCGCCCGCCGCGTGGCCGGGGGATCGATTCGACCTGGTGTGGTGCCTGAGCCCCGCGGATGCCGGGGCGTGGCGATTCACGCAGGTGCCGCAGTTGCTGCTGGCCGGTGATCTCCCCACCACCGCCTGAGCGACGGCGGCTGTCGCAGCGGCTGATAGGATCGTCGACGGAAGTGTGTCCGAGCGGCCTAAGGAGCATGGCTGGAATCCATGTAGGCGGGGTAACTCGCCTCGCAGGTTCAAATCCTGTCACTTCCGCTCAGTCGAGAACCCCGTCCACGCGAAAGCCTGGGCGGGGTTCTCGCATTCGCGCTGTCTTTGGAAAGCGAGCAGGATCGACGTGATCGGCGATCCAGTCGGGAGCCTTGCCCCTGGCGTGTGGTGCGCAAACCAGTCGAGGATGTCTCGCATGGAACTCACGAATGGCTTCTGGGGTGACCAGGGGCGACTCGCGCACCAGCACCTGCAGCTCGCGGCCGATCTGGGCCTGGTTCTCTTCGAGGCTGATGCGCTCCTGCAGGGCGATGAGCCGCTCGTACCGCTCTTGCACCACGGCCTTCGGCACCTGGTCGGGCATCGTCGCGGCGGGGGTGCCCTCACGGATCGAGTACTGGAAGGTGAAGGCGCGGCGAACCGTGCTGC
>NZ_BADB01000405.1:0-2065 GCF_000333415.1 Microbacterium sp. B24
ATCGTCACGTGATCTTCGCGTGCTGTGGTTCGTGGCCAAGCTCGTCGTGGTGCTGGTCGTCGCGGTGATCGTCTTCTTCGTGCTGCGCCGGATGTTCTCCCGCGGCGACGAGTGAGCTCGTGCGTCCCTGCTAGCGTCGAAGGGCGCGGCCCGGGCGGGTGCGCGCGGATGCCGAGGGAGGCAACGTGACGGACCGCACCAGCTGGATCCTCGTGGACGGCGAGAACATCGATGCCACGCTCGGCGGATCGATCCTCGGCCGTCGCCCGCAGCCCGACGAGCGTCCCCGGTGGGATCGCCTCCTGGGCTTCCTCGAGGAGCGCTGGCAGCAGCCGGTGCGCGGCCTCTTCTTCCTGAATGCGTCGACGCATCTGCCGATGCCATTCGTGCAGGCGCTGCTGGCGCTGGGCTACACCCCGGTGCCGCTGTCGGGCCCCGCCGACGCGAAGGTCGTCGACCTCGCCATCCAGCGAACGCTGCGGGCGCTGGAGGACCGCAGCGGCGACGTCGTTCTCGTCAGCCACGACCGTGACTTCGTCGATGACCTCGCAGCACTCGTCGACGACGACCGACGTGTCGGGCTGATCGGATTCCACGAGTTCCGCAGCAGCGAGTTCGCCGCCGTCCCGGGTATCGAGTTCTTCGATCTCGAATACGACGTGCATGCTTTCGACGCCCAGCTGCCGCGCGTGCGCGTGATCCCCATCGAAGAGTTCGACCCGTTCCAGTTCCTCGGCTGAGCGCGCGAGAACTCACGGCGCGAACATAGGTGAACGATATATCGTTCACTATCGCCGAATGATCGGCGCGATTTCGGGAGGCATCATGAACGGTTCATTCTCCGGTCCGAGCTTCGGCGGACGCGGGTTCGGCTCCGGGTCCTTCGCGGCCGGTTCAGCGGGCATGTGGGAGGCGATGGAGAATCTCCGCGCGTCCTTCGAGCAGCGCACCGGCCCCCGCATGGGACGAGGTGACGTGCGCGCGGCGGTGCTGGCCCTGCTGTCCGAGCAGCCGATGCACGGCTACCAGATCATCCAGGAGATCGAACAGCGCAGCGACGGCGCGTGGAAGCCCAGCGCCGGCTCGGTGTACCCGACGCTGCAGATGCTGGCCGACGAGGGCCTGATCGTCGCCGAGGAGGCGAACGGCCGAAAGACGTATGCGCTCACCGACGCCGGTCGCGCCGAGGCAGAAGCCTCCGCGGACCGTCCGGCGCCCTGGGAGACACCGGGTCAGCGCGACGGCGGCCGCATGAGCGCGCTGCCGAAGGCCGGCTTCGCGCTCGCGCAGGCGGTCGGGCAGGTGGGGCGCACCGGCACGCCGGAGCAGGTGCAGAGCGCCGTCGAGATCCTCGACGAGGCCCGTCGCCGCGTGTACGCGCTGCTCGCACAGGGCTGATCGGCGGTGCAGTCCGGCTCACGCGCGCGGTACCGGCGCATCCTCCGCTTCGCCGCACTGTCGCTGGCGCAGACCTGGTGGTACGACCTGTTCCTGCCGCGCGTGGGCCTCGCGCGCCTCGCCGCGCGCTCGCGCAGCGCGCGGATGCAGCGCATCGCCCGCCGCTTCCACGCGCTCGCCGTCGACCTCGGCGGTCTCATGATCAAGGTCGGCCAGTTCATGTCGTCGCGTCTGGACGTGCTGCCGCCGGAGATCACGAAAGAACTCGAGGGGCTGCAGGACGAGGTGCCGCCCGTGCCCTTCGCCGATATCCGCGCCGCAGCGGAGGCGCAGCTCGGGATGCCGCTGGAGCGCGCGTATGCCTGGTTCGACGAGACTCCGGTGGCCGCGGCATCCCTGGGGCAGGCGCACCGCGCCCGACTGACGCCGGCAGATGCGACGCTGAGCGGATTCGGCGCCGTCGTCGTGAAGGTGCAGCGCCCGGGGATCGACGAGATCGTCGACGTCGACCTGGCGGCGCTGCGCCGAGTCGCAGGGTGGCTGAGTCGCGTGCGGCTCGTCTCGGACCGCGTCGATGCGCCCGCGCTGGCCGAGGAGTTCGCCGCGACGTCGCGCGAGGAGATCGACTACCTGCACGAAGCGCAGAACGCCGAGCGATTCGGCGCGG
>NZ_BADB01000404.1:0-5882 GCF_000333415.1 Microbacterium sp. B24
AGCTCGGTCCCGGGGATCCTCTAGAGTCGTCGAAGCCTTCGACATCGGCCGTGGGATCGGCTTCGGCGTAGCCCAGCCGCTGCGCGTCGGCGAGGACGTCCGCGAACTCGCTGCCCTCGGTGTCCATGCGGTCGAGGATGTAGTTCGTCGTGCCGTTGACGATGCCCATGATGCGCTGCACGCGGTCGCCGGCCAGCGAATCGCGCAGCGGGCGGATGATCGGGATGGCGCCGGCGGCGGCGGCCTCGTAATAGACGGAGGCGCCCACCTGGTCGGCAGCGTCGAAGATCTCGGGGCCGTGTGTGGCCAGCAGCGCCTTGTTCGCGGTGACGACATCGGCGCCCGACGACAGCGCGAGCAGAATGTCGGTGCGCGCGGGCTCGATGCCGCCCATCAGCTCGATGACGATGTCGGCGCCGACGATCAGCTGTTCCGAATCGGTGGTGAACAGCTCGCGCGGCAGATCGGCGTCGCGCGGAGCGTCGGGGTTGCGTACGGCGATCCCCACGAGCTCAAGAGCCGCCCCGGCACGGTCGGAGAGCTCGTCGGCGTGCTTGCGCAGGAGGTCGGCCACCTGGGATCCGACGGCTCCGGCTCCGAGCAGGGCCACGCGCAGTCGACGGTAGTCGGTCATTCCTTCTCCTCGGCCGGGGACGTGTCGGCGGATGCGGGGGTCGCGACCCCCAGATCGCGCGCCAGCAGGTCATCGATGCTCTCGCCGCGGACGATCACGCGGGCGGTGCCGCCCCGCACGGCGACGACCGGCGGACGGGGCACGTAGTTGTAGTTGCTCGACAGCGAGAAGCAGTATGCGCCGGTCGCGGGCACGGCGAGGAGATCGCCGGGTGTGATGTCGCCGGGGAGGTACTCCGCGTCGACGACGATGTCGCCGGACTCGCAGTGACGGCCCACGACGCGCGACAGGGCGGGCGCGGCATCCGACGTGCGCGAGGCGAGGCGCGCCGAGTACTGCGCGCCGTATAGCGCCGGTCGGGCGTTGTCGCTCATGCCGCCGTCGACGCTCACGTAGAGACGGGTCACCTCGTCGCTGGCGCGGACGGGCTTGACCGTGCCGACTTCGTAGAGCGTGACACCGGCGCGTCCGACGATGGTGCGGCCCGGCTCGAACGCGAGGTTCGGCAGCGCGATGCCGCGCACCTCGCACTCGCGCGCGACGGCCTCGACGATGCCGTCGGCGAGGTCGGCGATGGGCGTGGGTTGGTCGACGGAGGTGTACGCGATGCCGAAACCGCCGCCCAGGTTGAGCAGCGGGATCTCACCGCCGGCGAGAAGCTGCGCGTGGAGGTCGACCACACGCGCAGCGGACTCCTCGAATCCGCGGGTGCCGAAGATCTGGGAGCCGATGTGGCAGTGCAAGCCGACGAAGCGCAGGCCCGGTAGTTCGCGGATGCGGGCGACGACAGCGGGCGCGTCGGACAGAGCGAAGCCGAACTTCTGGTCTTCATGCGCGGTCGCCAGGAAATCGTGCGTCTCCGCGTGCACGCCGCTGTTAACGCGGACGAGCACCGCCTGGGGAGCGGCATCGTCCGCGAGGCGCCGCTCGACGATGGCGGCAAGTCGTTCGAGCTCGATCCGCGAGTCGATCACGATCGAGCCGATGCCGATCTCCACGGCGCGTTCGAGTTCGGCGACCGACTTGTTGTTGCCGTGCAGGCCGAGGCGGGAGGGGTCAGCACCCGCGGCGAGCGCGACAGCGAGCTCTCCTCCG
This sequence comes from Microbacterium sp. B24, assembly GCF_000333415.1. NCBI lineage: Bacteria > Bacillati > Actinomycetota > Actinomycetes > Micrococcales > Microbacteriaceae > Microbacterium > Microbacterium sp. B24. The sequence continues at coordinate 1,730 of NZ_BADB01000404.1, forward strand.
GTGGCCACATCGACCGCGAGGCCCTCTTCGGTCACCCAGCGCACGACGTCGGTCGACAGGAACGCCTTGCCGGCATAGTAGACGCGTGCCTGCACGCCGCGACGGGCCGCGGCCGCGGTGAAGGCGTCACGCACCTCGCGCGCGCGTGAGCGGACACTGTCCTCGTCGAGGACGTACAAAGGAGTGCCGAACCGCGCGCGCAGGTCCCGAACGCCGACGCCGGCGATCTCGAGCTGGCCGTCGTCGTCACGCGCGGCCGAGGACGGCCACACCAGCGGGGCGAGCGCGTTGGCGTCGGCCGGTTCGGCGAGCCACGCGGGCACGAGCGGGCGGTCGGAGGCGGCGGACACGTGCGGAACCAATCGTGTGGGGTCGGGCTGCCGTCGGTGACGTCACGCCCGGCAGTCCTAGAAGTCTAGGGCACCGCCGCATACCGGCCCGCGTATGTGACGCCCTCCCGTCGGTGCCCGCGTGCCCCGGTCGGTGAGCGAGCGCAGCGCGTCGAGACGCTCCGCGCCGCCGTCACCGCCCGCTCAGCTACACGTTCCCTTCTGCTGCAGGGCGGCATCGACGGTGATCCGCGGGTCCACGGCGATGTCGGCGACCACCTGCGCGCCGTCCACGCGCACGGCGGTGAGCGTGAGCCCGGCCGGCAGGTACTGCCTCACGCACACGTTCCAGTCGCGCACCACGGTGCGCGCCAGCGCTCCGAACTGGTCGATCAGCACATCGGCGGACACCTCGGCTCCCGAGACACGGATGGTGCGAGGGGTGAGAACGAGATCGCCGCCTGATGCCGACGGCGTGAGGCTCACGCCGACGGGCACCGAGAGGGAGAACGCCTTCAGCTCCGTCGACATGACGATGTCGGGCGCCTCCACCGTCACGGCATCCGCGGGAAACCCGTCGACGGTGCCCAGCAGGGCACGAACCTGATCCTGGTCGAGGCGGACGGTCGCGGCGGCACTCGTCAGCGGCGCGTCCCCGCGGATCGGCACCCCGGCCGCGTGGACCTCGACGTCGCCGGTCAGCGCTCCGAGGCTCACATCGGCGGCCGAGACCGTGACGTCGTCGAGACGTCCGCCGATCAGCTGCGGGATCACCGCGCCGCGCACATCCACGTCGACGTGCTGGTCGGCGGGGATGTCCAGGCGCGAGACGATCTGATCGCGGATCGTCCGCTCGACGATGCCGCGGGCGATGTACTCCCCCGCGAACCACGCGCCCGTCGCGAGCACCGCGACGGCGATCACGGCGATCAGCCAGGGCCAGCGGCGGCTTCGCCGTCGCGGGGCGGATGCCGCGGCATCCGTCGACAGCACCCACCGCGCCGACGGGTCCGGAAGCGGCTGCGTGGGGTGCTGGTCGTTCACGTCACATCCGCTCCGGCGCGCTCACTCCGAGCATGTCCAAGCCGTTGCGCAGCACCTGGCCGGTGGCGTCGTTGAGCCACAGGCGGGTGCGGTGCAGGTCGGTGACCGGCTCGTCGCCCAGCGGCGTGACGCGGCAGTTGTCGTACCAGCGGTGGTAGAGGCTCGCGAGCTCTTCGAGATAGCGGGCGACGCGGTGCGGCTCGCGGACCTCGGCGGCATAGGCCACGATGCGCGGGAACTCCTGCAGTGCTCCGAGCAGCGCCGACTCGCTCTCGTGGTCGAGCAGCTCGGGCGCGAAGACACTGCGATCGACGCCGGAGTCGGCGGCGTTGCGAGCGACGTTGTGCGTCCGGGCGTGTGCGTACTGCACATAGAAGACCGGGTTGTCGTTCGTGCGCTTCGTGAGGATCTCAGGGTCGAGGGTCAGTGGCGAATCGGCGGGATAGCGCGCCAGCGAGTACCGCAGCGCGTCGGTGCCGAGCCAGTCGCGGAGGTCGTCCAGCTCGATGATGTTGCCGGCGCGCTTGGACAGGCGGGCACCGTTGACCGACACGAGCTGGCCGATGAGCACCTCGATGTCCTTGTCGGGGTCGTCGCCGGCGGCACCGGCGAGCGCCTTGAGCCGGTGGACATAGCCGTGGTGGTCGGCGCCGAGCAGGTAGATCTTGTGCGCAAAGCCGCGGTCGCTCTTGTTGAGGTAGTACGCGGCGTCGGAGGCGAAGTACGTGTACTCGCCGTTGGAACGACGAATCACGCGGTCCTTGTCGTCGCCGAAGTCGGTCGTGCGCACCCAGATGGCGTCGTCCTGCTCGAACACGTGGCCCTGCGCGCGGAGGCGGTCGACGGCCTCGTCGACGAGGCTGGGCTCGCCGTTCGGGCCGTGGGCGTGCAGCGCGCGCTCGCTGAAGAAGACGTCGAAGTGCACGTTGAACTTCTCGAGCGACGCCTGCAGATCTGCAAGCTGCAGGGCGTAGGCACGGTCACGCGCCTGCACCAGCTGCTCGTCGTCGGACAGATCGAGAATTCCGGGCAGCTCGGCGCGCACGCGGCTCGCGAGATCGCCGATGTACGAGCCCGGATAGCCGTCCTCGGGTGTCGGTTCACCCTTGATCGCGGCGAGCACCGACCGCCCGAAGCGGTCCATCTGCGCGCCCGCATCGTTGATGTAGAACTCGCGGACGAGCGTCGCGCCGCTGGCCAGCAGCACGCGGGCGATCGCGTCGCCGAGGGCTGCCCACCGGGTGTGCCCGATGTGCATGGGCCCGGTGGGGTTGGCGCTGACGAACTCGAGGTTGATGCTCTGTCCGCGCTGGCTGTCGTTGGTGCCGTAGGCCGCGCCGGCGTCGACGATGGTCTTCGCCAGGGCGCCGGCGGCTCCCGCCTCGAGGCGGATGTTGATGAACCCCGGCCCGGCGACCTCGACACTGGCGACGCCGTCGGTCGCGGCGAGCGCGTCGGCGATCTCCTGCGCGAACTCGCGCGGGTTGGCACCGACGGCCTTTCCGAGCTTCAAAGCGGCGTTGGACGCCCAGTCGCCGTGATCACGGTTGCGCGGACGCTCCAGCGGGAAGTCGGCCGCGGTCAGCCCGGCGCTCGCGCCGGGTCGTCGCGCCTCGGCGAGCGGGGCGATGGCGGCGAGGAGGGCGGCGGCGAGGGCATCGGGATTCATAGCCCGTCAAGTCTACGGGCGCCCGCTGTCCGCAGCCTGCGCGCGTCCCTCGGCATCCGCGCCGGCGCGCGGGCCTGTGGGATCCCCGATGGCGTGCATAACTCCGTCTGAGGCCGGCGCAGGGAGCCCAACCCCGCGGTCCGCGCGGATTCAGGCGGAGTTGTGCACGCCGGCCCGGCGGCGGCCGGTGCGGCCACGGCACGACCGCCCCGCTCCGCCCCCGCACGCCCGCGGACCGGGGCGCGTGCACAACTCCATCTGAGAAGGGCGCGAGGCGCCCAACCGCGCGGCCGGGGCCGATTCAGGCGGAGTTGTGCACGCCGGCCCGGCGGCACCCGGTGCGGATCAGACGAGTTGGACGAGCTCGGCGAAGTCGTCGAGGGCGGGGTCGGATGCCGCCGCGGCGGCATCCTGCGCCTCGACATCGGCCGCATCATCGGGCAGGACGCACGCGTCGACGCGCATGCGCTGCAGGCCCACGTAGCCGCCGTGGTAGCTGAGGAAGGCGCAGTCGGCGGCATCGCGGCCGGTGGCGATGCGCACGAGCGAGCGGCGATTGGCGAGGCGGGTCGCGTCGATGACGTACCAGCTGCCGTCGAGGTAGGCCTCGGCGACGGCGTGGAAGTCCATGGGGCGAAGGCCCGGGGCGAAGCACGCGGCGTAACGGGCGGGCATGTCCATGGCCCGCAGCAGCGCGATGACGACGTGCGCGTAGTCGCGGCAGACGCCCTGTCCGGTCATGAGGGTCGTGACGGCCGAGTCGGTGCCCTGGCTCAGACCCGGGGTGTAGGTCGTGCTCGAGGCGACGAACTCGCTGACGGCCGTGATCAGCTCGAGCCCCTGCAGGCCGCGGAACTGGCGGCGCGCCTGCGAGAACACCTCGTCGGACTGGCAGTAGCGGCTGGGGCGCAGGTACGTGATGGCTTCGAGGTCGCTCGTGGCGCGCTGCGCCACCTGGCCGTCGATGAGGGCTTCGTAGCGCACCTCGAGGCGGCCGGCCTCGCCGAGGAGGCGGTGCAGGCGGCTGCCGGACTGGTCGATGATCTCGGTGGGCGTGTACACGCGATCGCCCTGCGTGAACGTCAGTTCCTCCCGCAGAACGGGGCCGGTG
>NZ_BADB01000403.1:0-22884 GCF_000333415.1 Microbacterium sp. B24
CCGCAGATCGCGGCGGAGGTCGCTCTCTACACGGATGCCGCGCGCGGCGCCCTACTGCCCCGCCCCGGCCTCACCGGCCTCTGGCAGGTGAGCGGCCGTTCGAGCCTCGATTGGGAGGATGCCGTGCGCCTCGACCTCTACTACGTCGAGAACTGGTCGCTGGTGAGCGACCTGGCCATTTTGATGAAGACGGCCAAGGCCGTCATTGCACCCGGGGAGTCGGCGCATTGAGGTTCAACACTGCGATCCTGACTCAGCGTTCAGGAACCGCGAAGCATCGGTCCGGCAACCGATGAGCGGTGCATTGGTACACGAGTGGCTAGCGCCCTCAGGTGGCTCCGAGAACGTCTTCGAAGCGCTCGTCCGTTTGTTTCCGGATGAGGACCGTTGGTGCCTCTGGAATGATGCCGGCGAGCGCTTCTCACCCGTCACGGAAAGCGCACTCGCGCGCACGCCACTGCGGCGCAATAAGGCTGCGGCCCTACCAGCAATGCCACTGATCTGGCGTTCCATGCCGAGGCGTGATTACGAGTGGATTCTTGTCAGTAGCCATCTCTTCGCCCACCACGTCCGTTTCTCGGGTCCTGCGCGATCGGCGGAGAAGCTGCTCTATGTTCATACTCCAGCGCGCTACATCTGGGAACCTGATCTAGACCTGCGCGGCGACAGCTGGGCTGCCCGCGCGGCGTCGGTTCCCTTGCGAGCGATCGATTCCCGTCGCGCGCAGGAAGCCCACTCGATCGCTGCGAATAGCAATTTCGTCGCAGACCGCATCGCTCGTACGTGGGGGCGAAAGGCTGAAGTTATCTACCCTCCAATACCGGTCGCTGATTTCACATCGCCGGATCCACTGAGCGGCGAAGAAGAACGTGAGCTGGCTGCTTTGCCGCCTGAGTATCTTCTCGGCGTGTCGCGGTTCGTCACCTATAAGAGGCTCGACGCTGCCATCCGTGCGGGCGCCGCTTCGGGTCTACCTGTCGTACTGGCCGGGGCAGGCCCCGACGAGGAGAAGCTACGTGCGCTCGGAGATGATATTCACCCCGGTCGTGTGACTATTGTTCGTCGACCTTCGACGCCGATGTTGCGAGCCCTCATGCGACATGCAACCGCAGTAGTTTTCGCTCCGATTGAGGATTTCGGCATAGTTCCGGTGGAAGCGATGGCGAGCGGCACACCAGTTATTGCGAACCGCATTGGCGGCGCGGCCGAGTCGGTGATCGATGGGGTGACGGGTGTGCTCGTTGAGGACTGGACCGACCCCGTTGTGCTCCGTGAAGCGGTTGATCGGATCTCGCACATGAGTTCGGAAGCGTGCGTCGATCGAGCGTGGCACTTCGACACGGGCGTCTTTAACTCCGCGATTCGCAAATTCGTGGATGAGAGGCCCCTTTCGCCATGAATCTTATGGTTGATGATCGCTACGTCGGGCAGCATGGAATCGCGCGCTACAGTGCGGAAGTGCTGCCTCGTCTAGGTGTCTCGTGGACGCCGCTGGTACTGAGCGGGAAGCCAGCTTCCGCCCTGGACGCGTTTGCGCAGCTTGCGGCGCGCCGAGACCAGCGAATGTACTCACCGGGATACGCCGCGTTCATTTCTCGACAGCGGCAACTTCTGACAGTCCACGACCTCATACACCTGCAATCGCGCGGTCCGCAGCGCATGAAGTACGCCGCCTACTACAACCTGGTCGTCCGGCCCGCAATTCTTCGAGCAGGGCGCGTGCTGACGGTCTCGGACGCTTCAGCTGACGCGCTAAAAGAGTGGATTCGGAATGATGGTGTCGAGGTTGTAAATACTGGCAATGCGTGTTCTTCAGCGTTCACGGCTGATGGGCCAGTGCTGGAATCGCACGACGCCTACATTGTGTTTGTTGGCAATCTTCGACCTCACAAGAATGTGGGCGTCTTGATCGAGGCGCTCGCCTTGCTTACTGATCTGCGTTTGAAAATGGTGATCCCGAGGTCAGAGCAGGAAGAGGCGCGCGCTCTGGCGTCTGCGGCAGGTGTAGATGCGCGAGTCGATTTGCTCCATGGCCTCTCCGATCTGGAGCTCGCAGCTCTCTATCGTGGCGCGGTCGCGACAGCGCTTCCCTCAACACTCGAGGGTTTTGGCTTGCCCGCACTCGAGAGCACTTGCTGCGGAACGCCGGTCCTGTACTGGAAAGGCTGCCGAGCCGTCGCTGACGCAGCGCTTGGTTACGGCATCGGGGTCGAAGAAGCGGAGAACCCGGACGCTTGGGCGTCCGCGGCCGAGGCCATATTGGCCTCCCCGACCCGCATTGGGCTCGAAGACCGGCCCACCTGGGATGCTGTCGCTGCTGTTGTCACTGAATCTCTTAGGACATGGTAAATCGACATGACTGACAATGCCTCTCCTGGCGGACCCGAAACTCGGCTCGTCGCGGTAGTTCTCAACTGGAAGGACCCCGAGAGCACGCTCGTTTGCGTATCTTCGCTTCTCGCGGAGCCTGCGATTGAACGCGTTGTAGTTGTCGATAACGAGTCCGATGGCTCGCTGGGAGCCATCCAATCGGACAGGGTTCTTGTAGTTGAGCACGCTGAGAATCTCGGCTTCTCGCGTGGAGTCAATTCGGGCATTCGCGCGGCTCTCGACGCCGGCGCCGATTGGGTTCTCGCGATTAACAACGACGCTGTGCTGCAGCCCGGCACGTCAAACGCTCTTGGTAGAGCGATGAGCGCAAATCCCCGAGCAGGCATAGTTGGACCGCGAGTCTTAAACCCCGATGGCTCGCCCCAATCTACCGGAGGACAGTTTAGGGCATTAAGCGCGGGCACTCGCGATAAAGGTGCGACGCATGTTGACTACTTCACTTGGGCTTGTGTCCTCGTGCCCCGCTCGACATTTGAGCTCGTTGGGCTACTGAGCGAGGACTTCTTCATGTACTGGGAGGACGTTGAGTTCGGTCTGCGAGTCAAGGATGCGGGACTCGCGCTTGTGGCTGCGCCTGATGTGACCGTGGTTCATGAACTGTCGAAGTCCCACGGCAAAGCAGGGGTGCGCATAGATCGCTACAGCGCTCATGGACTCACGCTCCTGTGCCTGACGAGAGGGGGCACTGCCCGCGCCGTCGGCCTACCGTACCGTCTTGCTCGGCGGATACTTGGCAGAATCGGCCGACCGGAGCGACTGCGCGCTGTATTGATGGGCGTCAGCGATGGCCGACGCGCCTACAGGAGGCGTCGACTGGCAGGTGAAGGTTCATGAGGTTGGCGCGCTATTACCGGACGGCCAGGACCGTGCACCTCGAACGGTTAGCAAGCTTCTACCCAGGCGAACTTCTCTATCAGTCGACGATGTACGACTTCGATTTGACTCAATTGCCCGACGGTGCATCTGCGAAGCGAGTTCGGTTTGCCGACGTGCTGAGGATCGTCTGGCGTCGTGAAGTTGACTTTCTCGAGCTCGCCGAGCCCTACGCTCCGAGTGCCATCCCTCAAAACCTTGCGCTCAGCGTTGCCCGCAGGATTTCTTCACTAATCCATGGTGACAGTGTGAGATTCACGGCCTACGCGATCGAGAATGCCGACCTCCCATCAAAATATGCGGCGCAATGGCACGTTCCGCTGTTTGTTATGAGAGCGATATTCAAGCTTTCTGTTGGCTTCATCTACCGATCGTTCGATCGCATCGTGTTCGGCACGGAGGATGCGAAGCGCAACTACATCGCACTGATCAGATCCAGCGTCCGTAGAGCCTCTCCGGCGACGAGGGTCATTGAAGGGTTGCCGGTCGCGCGCGAGATGACCTCCCCCGCCAGTCGGCTGCCCATTCTGATTTTTCTCGGAGCGTTCGATCACCGGAAAGGTGTGATGCGCGTCATTGATGCCTGGGAGATCGCTAATGCACATCTACCGGGAGCCCGTCTCGTGGTTATGGGCAAAGGGCCGCTCGAAGAGCGAGTCGTCGCTAGGCTCGCGCGCGACGAACGTGCTGAACTGATTATTGACCCGTCGCGCGACAGAATTTGGGACGTCCTAGAGTCAGGAACCGCCCTCTGTCTGCTTTCTCAACCTGCTAACGGCTGGAAAGAGCAGATCGGACTTCCGATTGTGGAGGGCTTGAGTGCGGGACTGGAGATCATCGCAACCACCGAGACTGGCATTGCGCAATGGCTCGAAGCGCACGGGCACCGAGTAGTTTCACCCAGCATCGCTCCAGATGATCTTGCGCTGGTCATGAAGGCGGTGATGAGTAGCTCTCGCGATCGTTCTGAGATCACTTCTCACCTCCCCGCCATAGACGGGCGGCTGGCAGCAGATCGGTGGTTGCATAGTCATGGCTGACCAGGCTAAAGATAGACGCAACCCTGGGCCGCGAGTTCTCTACCTGGCTGTCCAGTCGCAAGGCTATCCACGCAACTCAATGATCCGCAGCTACCTCGCTGAGAGCTGCAATGCGCAGGTGGAGATCGTTCAGCTCTCATCGAATCCCGGATATCTCCGACATTGCTTTGAGATTCTTGTGTCGGCGTGGCGTCGTGGGCGCCGATTCGATGTCGTCGTCTTGGCTGAATTTTCCGTGCCGTTTGCTGCTGTCGCCTGGCTAATTTCTCGGTTCGTTCGTGCTCGATTTGTTGTCGACTTCTTCGTAGGACTTTATGAGACTCATGTGCAGGATCGAGCAGCTGTGCGGCCCAAGTCTGCGAAAGCGCGGGTCTTGCGTTGGTTCGACGCCTTCGCGTTAGACCGTGCGGATCTTGTTCTCTCCGACACGGAGGCCCGAGCAGCGAAGTGGTCTGGCGGTAAGCGCTCCTGCATCGTGATTCCGGTGGGCGCTCCAGAGTGGGCTCAGCCCACTCACCCACCAGCGGCAAGCAGACCCCTCCGAATTCTGTACTACGGCAACTACATCCCGCTTCACGGGCTACCGACGGTGATCCGTGCTCTTGAGGCGTTGGACGGCGTACTTGACTACCGCATCACCCTTATCGGGGATGGCGAGGCGCGGGAAAGTGTCCAGCACCAGGTCGAAGCTGGTCGAGTTGCCACGAAGGCCACTTTTCTGTCTGCAGTTCCTGAGCGCGAACTTGCGGGGTACGTAGAACGCAGCCATGTTGTTCTAGGTGTCTTTGGCGAGTCGGAGAAGGCCAGCACAGTTATCGCGAACAAGGTTTGGCAAGGCCTGCTCTCTGGAAGAGTCGTAGCCACAAGGGATGGCCCCGGCGTCGATGAGATCAAGTCTCTCGCTGGCGAGCAGCTGGCTCTGAGCTGTGACGTCACTGTCGAAAGCGTGGCTTCCGCCGTTCTTCAGGCGGCAGAGCGTGTCGACCGGGACTACACCGAGAACACTATTGTTTTGAGGAGTTATGTCAGTAGCCGCTTGAAAAACTTCGGAGATTGGGTGCGCGAAGCCGCCGGGGCAGCGGAAAGTGGATCAGTCCATGGCTGATCGAGACTCGCGCGGAGGTCGTGGGCTGATCGCCTATGCGCTTATACCGGTCCTCTCGGCTGTCAGCCCGTTGATTGCGCTACCAGCCATTACTGACCGGTACGGTGCCGCGGCCTGGGCGGGAGTTGCGGTGGGGCAGTCTATGGGAGCGGCGGCAGCTACCGTTGTCGAACTGGGCTGGGGGCTCAACGGGCCGCAGAGAGTTGCTCGAATGAGCGCCACAGCCGCCAATGGAGCGCTGGCCCTTGCAACGCGTACCAAGCTGCTCGTATTTGTTCCTGCTGCAGCGTTGGCGGCACTGGTCGCATCTGTCGTGGCCCCGTCATTCCCCATCGAAGCGGCTGTAGTAGCGATTGGCGCGACTGCGGCGGCCCTGAGTGCGGCCTGGTGGTTTCTCGGTCGTGCTCGCCCGCTAACACTCGTCTTGACGGACGCGGTGCCGCGGATGATTGCGATGGGGCTTGCCGGTGTCCTGGTGTTCGTAGGTGCTCCGTTGATGACATACGCCGCCGTTGGACTCATCGCACCTTCAGTTCTCGCTCCGATTCTTGCCCTCGTCATCGCTCGCCGCGCCTCTTCCGCCGCAGCCCCCCGCTATGGGCTGGTTCGGCTGGCGAAGACGATACGGTTCCAGTCACACGCCCTCACCGCAAGGGTCGCCAGCGCCGGCTACATAGCGTTGCCGATCACCCTCGTGAGTATTGCGGCTCCGGGGTCCGTAGCGGTATTCGCTGCGGGGGAGCGTCTGATGCGTATGGGCTTGGCCGCGATGTCCATCATTCCGAATGCAATGCAGGGTTGGGTAGGTCGGCCTGCTGCGAAGCGCGAGCGATGGGTTCGCGCAAAGCGCGCCGTGGCGATGAATGTCGCAATAGGGATCGTGGCGGGCTTGGTCTTCGGATTGCTTGCCCCGGCAGCGTCACATCTTGTGTTCTCGGGGACCGCAACGGTTTCTCCGGCGCTAGCTTTGACGTTCGCCTTCGTGATTATCGTCGTTACCGTGTCCCGGGCGACGGGCGGATTGGCACTAGTCGCTCTCCGCAGAATTGGGGCCTACGCAACGAGTGCAGTAGCGGGGGCTGTCGTAGGGATCCCCGCAATTCTCTTGTTGTCGGCCTGGCTCGGCGCCCCCGGCGGCGCTCTTGGAGAGTTGGCAGCCGAGTTGACGGTCCTGATCACGCAGGTTGTGGTCATCGCGAGACATCGACGTAAGCCTTCTCAGGGGGAGAAGTGACGGAGGCTGTCGGGATCTGTGGGCGTGCACGTCTCTCTGCGTCCGTCCCTAGCCACCTACGCACATACATCACGCTTTGTCCTTTCTCGAAACTGGTGCGTCCTTGCCCATCACAGGAGCTGAAATGAAACTGTCCGTCATCGGTTGTGGTTACCTCGGCGCGGTGCATGCTGCGGCGATGGCGTCGATCGGTCATGAGGTCGTCGGTATCGACGTGAACCAGCGGAAGATCGATGCGCTCTCCAAGGGTGAGGCGCCGTTCTTCGAACCGGGCCTGCAGGAGATCCTTACGGCGGGCATCGCGGCGGGCAACCTCCGGTTCACCACTGACATGGCTGAGGCCGCGGGCGCGAAGGTCCACTTCGTCGGGGTAGGAACTCCGCAACAGAAGGACAGCTACGCCGCCGATCTCACGTACGTCAACGGCGCGTTCGGCGGGCTGCTGCCGTATCTGGCGCCCGGTGACATCGTCGCGGGAAAGTCGACCGTCCCCGTGGGCACCGCGGCGAGCCTGGCTCCGCGGGTGTCGGAGACCGGCGCCACGCTCGTGTGGAACCCCGAGTTCCTCCGCGAGGGATACGCCGTACAGGACACCGTTGATCCCGACCGCCTCGTCGCTGGCGTGCCGGCCGGCGAAGAGGGTGAGATCGCGGCATCCGTGCTGCGGGAGGTCTACCACCCTTCGGTGGCGAAGGGCACGCCGTTCATCGTCACGGACTACGCCACCGCCGAACTGGTCAAGGTATCGGCGAACGCGTTCTTGGCGACAAAGATCAGCTTCATCAACGCGATGGCCGAGATCGCCGAGGTCACGGGCGCCGACGTCACCCAGCTCGCCGACGCCATCGGCCACGACGCCCGCATCGGGCGTCGCTTTCTCGGCGCTGGCATCGGCTTCGGTGGCGGATGCTTGCCGAAGGACATCCGCGCGTTCTCCGCGCGTGCGGAGGAGCTCGGGCGCGGTGAGTCCGTCGCTTTCCTTCGTCAGGTCGACGAGATCAACCTGCGCCGCCGTGAGCGCGCCGTGCAGCTCGTCGTCGACGGGCTCGGGGGATCGGTGTTCGAGAAAAAGGTGACGGTGCTCGGCGCCGCCTTCAAGCCGCACTCCGACGACATCCGCGATTCTCCGGCCCTCGACGTCGCCGTGCGCCTGCACGGGCTCGGTGCGACCGTGACCGTGACCGACCCCGCGGCGATCGAGAACGCCCGCCGCATCCACCCACAGCTCAACTACATAGAAGACCGTGACGAAGCTATCCGTGACGCGGACGCGCTCGTGCTCGTTACCGAGTGGGACGAGTACCGTCGCCAGCTTCCTCCTGAGCACGCGTCGTCGCTCACCGACGGCCGCGTCGTCGTGGACGGGCGCAACGGGCTCGACGCCGCGGCGTGGCGCGCCGCGGGATGGGCGTATTACGGGATGGGTCGGCCGTAGTGATGGCTGCGCTGCTCGCCGTTCTGATTGAAGCTCCCGACATCACCCCCGAAAAAGGAGAAACGTGCGCGGAATAGTTCTCGCTGGTGGCTCGGGCTCGCGTCTTTGGCCTATCACCAAGGGTGTGTCCAAGCAGCTCGTACCTGTGTATGACAAGCCGATGGTGTATTACCCGTTGTCGACGTTGATGTTGGCGGGGATCAGGGACATTTTGGTGATTACGACGCCGCATGATGCGGAGCATTTTGTGCGGTTGTTGGGTGATGGGGCGCAGTTCGGGATCAACCTCACATATCAGGTACAGCCGTCGCCGGATGGGTTGGCGCAGGCGTTCACGTTGGGTGCGGATCACATCGGCTCCGACAAGGTGGCGCTCGTGCTGGGTGACAACCTTCTCTACGGGCCGGGGTTGGGGTCGCAGTTGCAACGCTTCGCGGATGTGGATGGTGGGGCGGTGTTCGCGTACTGGGTCGCGGAGCCGGAGGCATACGGTGTCGTCGAGTTCGACGAGGCTGGTCGTGCGGTGTCTCTGGAGGAGAAGCCGGCGGTTCCGAAGTCGAACTATGCGGTTCCGGGTTTGTACTTCTATGACAGCGATGTGGTCGAGATCGCGCGGAACCTGCAGCCCAGCCCGCGTGGTGAGTATGAGATCACGGATGTGAACCGTGCGTACTTGGAGGCGGGCAAACTCCAGGTGGAGGTGTTGCCGCGGGGAACGGCATGGCTGGATACGGGGACGTTTGATCAGATGCTCGATGCGGGTGAGTATGTGCGGACGATGGAGCGGCGTACGGGGATGAAGATCGGTGTGCCGGAGGAGGTTGCGTGGCGTCAAGGCTTCTTGTCGGACGCGGATCTTGAGGTGCGTGCGGCGGGGTTGGTGAAGTCGGGGTACGGGACGTACCTGTTGGAACAGTTGAAGAGGGGCCGTTGATGACACGCAACCTGTTGGTGACCGGTGGTGCCGGTTTCATCGGTTCGAACTTCGTTCACCATGTGATCGAGCACACGGATGATCACGTCACGGTGCTGGACAAGCTGACGTACGCGGGCAATCTGGCCTCCCTGGACGGCCTGCCGGAGGATCGGTTCCGGTTCGTTGAGGGCGACATCGCCGATGCGGGGCTGGTCGACGGCCTGTTCGCGGGGGTGGATGCGGTGGTGCATTATGCGGCGGAGTCGCATAACGACAACAGTTTGAATGATCCGCGTCCGTTCTTGGACACGAACATCATCGGCACGTACACGCTGCTGGAGGCGGCGCGTAAGCACGGGAGACGGTTGCATCACATCTCCACCGATGAGGTGTACGGGGACCTGGAGCTGGATGATCCGGAACGGTTCACGGAGAACACCCCGTACAACCCCTCGTCGCCGTACTCGTCGACGAAGGCGGGGTCCGACCTCCTCGTGCGCGCGTGGGTGCGCTCGTTCGGCGTGCAGGCGACCATTTCGAACTGTTCGAACAATTACGGGCCGTATCAGCATGTCGAGAAGTTCATTCCGCGGCAGATCACGAACGTGATCCGTGGGATCCGTCCGAAGCTGTATGGGGCGGGTGAGAACGTGCGCGATTGGATCCACGCCGATGATCACTCCAGTGCGGTGCTCACGATCCTGGAGAAGGGTGTCATCGGCGAGACGTACCTGATCGGTGCGGATGGGGAGAAGGACAACAAGACCGTGGTCGAGTTGATCCTGACCCTGATGGGTCAGCCCGCGGATGCGTACGACCATGTGACCGACCGTGCCGGCCACGACCTGCGCTACGCGATCGACTCCACGAAGCTGCGCACCGAGCTGGGCTGGACGCCGCAGTACCGGGATTTCGAGGCGGGTCTTGCCGCGACGATCAACTGGTACCAGCAGAACGAAGCATGGTGGGCGCCGGCGAAGGACGGCGTCGAAGCGTTCTACGCGTCGAAGGGGCAGTGACGCGGTGACCGAGTACGGGAAGAACCTTGCGGTCACCGAAACCCCGATTCCGGGGCTGGTGGTGTTCGATCTGCCGGTGCATGGGGATGCGCGGGGCTGGTTCAAGGAGAACTGGCAGCGGGAGAAGATGACCGCTCTCGGCCTGCCCGACTTCGGGCCGGTGCAGAACAACATCTCCTTCAACGATGCTGTCGGCACCACCCGCGGCATCCACGCCGAACCGTGGGACAAGTGGGTGTCGGTCGCGACCGGACGCATCTTCGGCGCCTGGGTGGACCTGCGCGAAGGCCCCACGTTCGGGGCCGTGTACACGACCGAGCTGGACCCGTCGAAAGCGATCTTCATTCCCCGCGGCGTCGGAAACTCCTACCAAACCCTCGAAGCGGACACCGCGTACACGTACCTCGTCAACGATCACTGGTCACCGACCGCGGAGTACTCCTTCCTCAACCTCGCCGACGAAACCGCCGGAATCGACTGGCCCATCCCCCTGGACCAGGTGGAGATCAGCGAGAAGGACAAGAACCACCCCCGCCTCGCACAGGTGACCCCGATCCCGCCGAAGAAGATCCTCATCATCGGCGCGAACGGGCAGCTCGGCAAAGCCCTCCGCACCCAGTACGGCGACGCACCGCACGTAGAGTACACCGACCGGAGCTCCCTCGACATCACCGCCCCCGACCTGGAGAGCGCACGCCGCTGGCGGGACTACAGCGTCATCATCAACGCCGCCGCGTACACCAAAGTCGATGCCGCCGAAACCGACGAAGGACGCCGCGACGCGTGGGCCGCGAACGTCACCGCCATCACCGCCCTCGCCCGCATCGCGACCACCAACAACATCACCCTCGTGCACGTGTCCAGCGACTACGTCTTCGACGGCACCAAGAACACCCCCTACACCGAGGATGACCCGCTCTCACCCCTCGGCGTCTACGGGCAAACCAAAGCCGCCGGCGACCAGATCATCGCCACCGTCCCCCGCCACTACATCATCCGCACCAGCTGGGTCATCGGCGACGGCAACAACTTCGTCCGCACCATGGCCACCCTCGCCCAACGCGGCATCAACCCCAACGTCGTCAACGACCAAACCGGACGCCTCACCTTCACCACCGACATCGCCGCCGGCATCCACCACCTCCTCACCACCCACGCCGACTACGGCACCTACAACCTCACCAGCAACGGCGAACCCCAAACCTGGGCCGACATCGCACGCGACGTCTTCACCCTCACCGGACACGACCCCGAACGCATCACCGGCGTCACCACCGACGACTACTTCGCCAACGCCACCGCACCCATCGCACCCCGCCCCACCAACAGCACCCTCGACCTCACAAAGATCACGGAAGCTGGGTATGTCTGCGCGAAGGGGCCTAGCGCGCTCGTAGCGCATTTTGAAAGCGTGACATCGTGATCCGCTCCGGTGTCCCTCAGAAGGACGTCGCGGCACGAGCCAGTTCGTGCAGCCATACGGTAATGCGCGTCGGCGGGATTAAATCAACCAGCGGGGAAGATTCATCGTTCACGGGTGAGGGCGTAGTCGATCGAGCATCGTCGGGAACAACAGAGCGATAGGATGCGCCGCATGGTCCCCCCCCGCCTGCACGACTTCACTCACTAGACGGGCTGCGCGGCGTTGCCGCCGTCGTCGTCCTCGTTCACCACGCGCTTCTCACCTTCCCTGGCCTTGCCGACGCCTACTTCGCGGCCGGCGCGAATGATCCGCTAGCCCACGCGCTGGCATACACACCGCTCCACCTGTTCTGGGCCGGCACAGAGGCTGTCTATCTCTTTTTCGTGCTCAGCGGCATCGTCCTTGTGCTTCCTGCCTTGCGATCCGGGCGCGCATTCTCGTGGATCGCCTATTACCCCCGTCGGATAATCCGGCTTTACCTTCCCGTCATCGCGGCCGTCGCTCTCGGTGCTGCACTCGTGTTGCTGGTGACCAGATTCCAGGCTGAAGGCCTCGGCGCGTGGATGAACTCACGGGAACACTCGTACACGCCCGCTGGGCTCGTGCGCGACGTCGTGTTGGTCTTCGGGCCGTCTGGCGTCATCAGCCCGCTGTGGTCGCTTAGGTGGGAGGTTATGTTCTCCCTGCTGCTGCCGATCTTCGTCGCGGCAGCAGCGCTCGCGCGAGGATGGTGGTGGCTGAAGCTCGTTGGAGCGTTTGCGTTGATCGCGGCCGGCTCACTGACCGGCTCGCCCTACCTCTTCTTCCTTCCGATCTTCGCAGTCGGCGCGGTGCTTGTCTCGGAATGGGAGACGCTCCGCACTTACGGTGAGCATCTCCAGGCGTCAGTGTGGGCTTGGCCGGCGATATTGACCGCCGCTGTCCTCCTCACAACGAGCACTTGGATTCTCCGCGGACTGGGAGTTGTTTCTGCCGACCGTTTCGTCTCGTGGATCCCCGTAGTCGGAGTCACGCTCTTCGTGCTCGCGGCAGCCTTTTACGGGCCCGTTCGAAGGCTGCTCGAACGGCCAGCTGTCGCGTGGCTGGGTCGCGTTTCGTTCTCGCTCTACTTGGTACACGAGCCGATCATCATTGCCGCGCGCTTCCTCACGTTCCCCGCCTCGCCGTGGGTGGGGGTGGCGATCGCAGTGCCGATCGCCTTTCTCGTGGCGTGGCTCTTCGCGAATTACGTCGAGCAACCTGCTCATCGTCTCTCCAAGTGGGCAGGTATGAGGGTGGTTGCGCTGTTCCACGCCCGAGGAGAGACCGGCCGCGGGGCAACGACCGTGGCTGAGAGTTAACCGTAGATAGAACGCCCGCTTCGAGCCTCGCTGAGGCGACTCTCAAATTTAGGTCGTCCTGGTGCTCATACCGAACGAGCGAAGGCAAGTCCCCAGATCCGGGTCAAGACCGATTTCAGCTGATGGTCGCACCGCTGGTGTTGGCCGGCTCTGCCTTGCTGTTCGTCTCTTCAATCGCGCCGATCTGACTCGCAGCGACGGTTCCTATGAATCGGGGCCTTGCCGGTGCCGCGGCACGTGAGTAGGCGACAGCCGCGCCAAACGCCAGCCAGAATACAACGTTTGGGACCTTCCCGTAGAAACCGGTGTTGTAGAAGCCGGCTCCGAAAACCTGCGAGGCCAGGAAGAGCAGCAGCCCGACCGGCATCCAAATGTCGGCTCTGGTCGAGTGCCGCCAAACGACCACAAGCCTGATCATTGCGAGCAGGAAGAGGGCAGTTATCGGGACGACCAGGAAGAGCCCACCCTCGACGAGCGTAGATAGATGGAATCCATCAGTGATGATCACACGGTCCGATGCTCCACTCTGGCTCCCGAGTCCGATCCCAGACCATGGGTGCTCACCGAACGACTGCAATGCCAGCTGCGTGAACATCGCATGATCGTCAGTCGAAGCACCCACAGATGCGTTGTTGCCGCCGAACAGGCCCTCGACGATGAACGACTTCTGAACCGCAGCCATGACGCTCGGCACTGACAAGAGTGCGAGCGCCACAATGGCGAGGGTCAGAGTGAGGTGGAAGGCCAACGGCAGCGACCGGGACGGTCCTCGTCGAACGACCCCATAGACAACGGTCACGGCAAGTACCGCGACAAGAACAACGATCGAGATGCGCGAGAATGACACGAACACCGCAACGCCCGAGATCGCCGTCGCGACGGCGAACAACAGTCTTGAGCGCCGAGTGAGGTCTGTGCGGAGGATCGTCGCCGCTAGCCAAAGGATGAAGATGAAGGTGACGAACGTTCCGTAGACGATCGAGTTCCCGACGAGACCCGTCGACCTTGTGATGTCCGTTCCGTAGTAGAAGAAGATGCGTGTGTCTCGGCTGTACAGCAACCATGATGGCAACGCGGACCGGAAGACGAACTGAAAGACGCCGAATGCGGCGATAATCAAACCGGAGACCATGATCGTCCGCACCACGCGCAATGCATCATGACGAGTATGGATCGCGACCGCGGTGAAGACACCTCCACCGATGTACAGAAGCAGGTTGCGGACGGCATTCAGCGCCGAGTCGAGAGGCTCCTGCCCTGTGAATGCGAGCACGAGGGCGACGCCGGCCGCGAAGACTGCGCACGCGATCCACGCTTCCCCTCGACGAGGACGCCTGATCCGAGGAGAGAGCGCGATCACGACCGCGGCCACGAGCATGATCACCGTGATGCCATCGATCACAAGTGTGGCGGCAGCAACGGGGCTCGGGATTAGGTTGATAAAACCGCTGAAGCAGGCAATGATTGCAAGGATCTGGGCCAGACGCACGGCAGCGCTCACTTTATCCTTTGAAGTGGTGCCTGCGGCGCGGCTCATGGCTAGATGCTAGCGGCTCCCTCAACAATGAAACGCCCCCAGGTGATGAGCTGGCTTGGAGCCGAGCTCACCGTAGCCGTGCCGTTCGAGCACACGTCGATGAACGACTCGACCATGGCGCAGGGACAGACAGCCGTCACGACCGCCGGGCAGAACGGGGAACGCACCCGCACCTACCGCGTCACCGTCGCCGACGGAAAGGAGACGAAGCGTGAACTCGTCTCCGACACCGTGACCGTGCCGCCCGTCACCGAGGTCACCTCCGTCGGCACGTACGTCGAACCGGTCGCGCCGCCGCCTCCCGCCTCGTCGGGCAACTGTGACGAGAACTACGCCGACGCCTGCGTGCCCATCGCCAGCGACGTCGACTGCGCGGGTGGAAAGGGCAACGGTCCCGCCTACTTCGACGGCGTCGCCCGCGTCGTCGGCCGCGACATCTACAAGCTCGACGGCGATGGCGACGGCTGGGCCTGCAACGGCTGACGCGTCGCGGCGGGGGAGGCGGCGGTGCGCAGGAAGTCGGGCCACTCGCCGCTCATCTCACCCAGCCCGACGACATCGGCCGCGTGCGGTTCGAGAGATCGCACGATCGAACGCGCGTCGTTCGGCTTATCGGTCGAGCGCCCCAACGCCCCGCGCAGAAAGGCGCGAAACGACGTGCTGTCGAGCGCGGGCGTCTGCACGTGGCCGCGCGAGTCGCCCGCGGGGCGTGTGCCGCTGAACAGCCGCACCTCGGGATGGCTGTACAGCACGGCGGTCTGAATCCACGACACCTGATCGTGCTCCGCCTTCAGCATCCGCGACAGGTGCGCGGCCTGCGCGCGAGCCTGCGCGCGCGGTGACGGGCGCAGATCGACGCTCAGCGGCGTGTTCCTGCCGCCGCGCAGCTGAATCGCGAACGACGACGGAAGCTCCAGGGATGCCGAGACCGGCGCGAGCGCGGGATGAAGCGTCGCCGGATCGACATCGTCGAAAACCACACCCCGCCAGTGCTTCGCCTCGACCACCACGATCGCCTGCGCCGTCACGAGCAGATGATCGATCTGCGTGACGAAGGGAGCACCTCCTTCGTCGGCCGTAAGGAGGAAGAGGTTCGTCACCAGCACCCCGTCCACCTGAAGCGCCGCCGCCTCGCGATGGATGAACTCTCGCGACGTCTGCTCCCACTTCATCCCGTGGCTGAGCTGGGCCAGCAGCGCATCGACCTGCTCGCTGCGCCGGATGCGCTCCGCCTCGAGCGCGTGCACGCTCATCGCCTCCTGCTGCTGGAGACGCGTACGGACGGCCGCCGCGGACGCCTCGTGAGCGGCGAGCTCGGCCCGGTGAGCGCGCTCGGCATCGTCCAGCCGCCGCCGCAGACGCGACCGAATGGCGACGGCCGCGCCGGTTGCGGCTGCCACAGCGGTGAGGGCGACGATGAGCAGGATGACGTGCAGCGGCGTCTCTGCGGGTGTGGCGACGGCGGATGTGGCGAGTACGGTGTTCATTCTCTCCCTGACGGATCGTGCGGTGGTGCGCGCGGGCGCCCCGTTCACACAGAGAGATGTCGCGCGCGTCGGTTCATGACGCGACATCAGTGGCTGTCGACGTCATTCTCATCGTTAGAACAAATGTCCGAGGGTGTCGCTACCCTTGAGGCATGGAAGAGACCACGCCGATGAGCGAAGACAGCGACCAGCTGTCCGCGCTCGCGGCTCTGGTCGCCGAGACCGAGACGGTGCTGGCAGAGGTCTCGGCGGCCCAGGTGGCTGAGGTGCGGCTGCTCGCGCGGGCCGGCCAGCTCGCCGAGCGTCAGGCCGCCACCCAGCGGGGCTCCGTGCGCGTGCACGACATGGCGCTGCGTTCGATCGCCGCCGAGCTCGGCGGTGTCATGCGGGTGACCGACCGCACGGTGCAGCAGCGCATCGGAGAAGCACGCGAACTCGTCGAGAGCTACCCTGCCACCCTCGACGCGTGGGCGGCCGGGCGCCTCACCCGCGCCCACGTGCGGGTGATCCTGGATGCCGGGGCGTGCGTGCCTGCCGATCGCAAGGCCCCGTTCGAGGCGGAGGCGATTCGGCTGTGCGCCGGCGACACCCCCAACCGGGTGCGTTCCGCGGTCGAGATCCTCGCCGAGCGTTGCGCCGAGCGCTCATTCACCGAACGGCACGCGGAGGCGAGCCGCGGCCGACGGGTACGGGTGGTGCCGGGCGCCCAGGGCATGTTCGACCTCATCGCGACGGTTCCGACCGTCATCGCGGAAGGGGTCATGGACCGCCTCACGCAGCAGGCGACGGTCATCATCGATGCGCGCACTCCCGACGACGACGATCCGCGCACCACAGATCAGGTGCGTGCCGACGTGCTCAGCGACCTGCTGCTGACGGGCGCGCCGGCGCTCGATCCGACCGCCTGCGCCGACGGGCCGGGAACGCTCGGTGCGATCCGCGCCCAGGTGCAGGTCATCGTGCCCGCCCTCACCCTCCTCGGCGCCGACGAGGGACCCGTCGACCTGGTCGGGCGCGCACCCATCGACGCCGCCACCGCGCGGTGCCTCGCTGCCGAGACCCACTCGCTCGCGCGCGTGCTCACCGATCCCGTCGACGGCACCGTCATCGCGGTCGACCGGTACCGCACCGCCCGACCGCAGCGGCGATTCCTGCGCGCCCGCGACCAGCACTGCCGTTTTCCCGGATGCCGCCGCGCGGCCATCCGCTGCGAGATCGACCACGCCATCGACCATGCCCGGGGTGGACCTACCGCGCTGTGGAACCTCGCCCACCTGTGCCAGCGGCACCATTCGATGAAGCAGTTCACCGCGTGGAGGGTGCGACAACATCCCGGCGGCGTTCTGGAATGGACATCTCCGACCGGCCGCCTCTACCGCGAAGACGCACCCGTGCCGCCGGTCGCGTTCGTCATGAGTCCTGCGCCACCGCCGGTACCCACCGACACCGCACCGCCGTTCTGATCCGCACGCTGGCTGTCCGGCATGCCGTGCACCGGCGCGCGGTCGTCAGAACCGCGGCGCGGTGACGTCACGACTGCGGCGCGGTGGCGTCACGACAGCGGTGCGGCGCCCTCCGACAGAGTCGACGCCGTCACGCCCGGAACGTCCTCGAGGGCGTAGTACACCGGCAGGCCGCGCGCCTCGGCGATCGCGACGTCCTGATCCGCACCGCGCGACGCTCCCGGCAGGCGCAGCACCGCATCGCAGCGCTGCAGCAGGCGCTCCGCCGTCGGGTACATCACCTCCGCCGCCAGCGGGTCGGTCGGGCCCGTCGCCCCCGCGCTGTCGAGCACCGGCAGCGCCACCCATTCGCCGATCATCGGCAGATGACCGGCTCGAAACAGCGGCCACGCCGCCGTCTCGAGCCGTTTCAGGTTCTTCTCCATCAGCGCGGGGTCACCATCGGTGCCGGACGCGTAGGGGCCGGCGATCAAGATCATCAACGACGTACTCATGTCGGCTACACTAAGACACAACGTGCAAAAACAAGAAAGAACGTGAATGCTCGCCGCTGCCCGCAAAGACCTCCTGCTCGACCGCCTCCGCCGCGATGGGCGCATCGTCGCGAAAGAGATCGCCGCCGAACTCGGCCTCTCCGAAGACAGCATCCGTCGCGATCTGCGCGACCTCGATGCCGCCGGCCTCGCCGTGCGCGTCTACGGCGGCGCCCTGCCCGCTTCGCCCGCCGTCGTCGACTACGCGTCCCGCACCGCCGTCGCCCCCGACAGCAAGCGTCGCGTCGCCGCCGTAGCGGCATCGCTCATCGAACCCGGCGCCACCGTCATCCTCGACGGCGGCACGACCAGCCTCGCCGTCGTCGACGCGCTCCCGCGCACCCAGCCCGGCACCGTCATCACCCACAGCCCCACCATCGCCGCCGCGCTCCTCGACCACGTCGTCGACGTCTTCCTCATCGGCGGCCAGCTGTTCAAGCACTCCGCCGTGGCCTGCGGAGCCGCCGCCGTCGAAGCGGCCGGCCGCATCAGCGCCGATCTCTTCTTCGTGGGTGTCACCGGCATCCATCCCACCGCCGGACTCACCACCGGCGATGCCGACGAAGCTGCCATGAAACGCGCGCTCGCCGCCCGCGCCGCCGACACCTATGTCCTCGGCAGCGACGAGAAGATCGGCACCGCCTCTCGGTACGAGGTGCTCGCTCTCGACGCCGTCACCGCGATCATCGCCGACGTCGCCGAAGCCGACCCGACCGCACGCGCACTCGCCGCCCGTGGCGTGACCCTGCTGCGCGCACGCTGACTCAGACGGCGATCATCACCAGACTCGCGATCGTGCCGACCGGGTGGTCGGGCCGCACCGACAGCGTTGCCTGATTCGCCCGCACGGCATGGCGCGGCGCGAACGCCGGATCTCGCGTCGCCGTGCGGTGATCGGCAGCGCCCATGAGGTGCGCCAGCTGTCGCCGTCGCTCCTCGTCCGTCGTGTGCCGCCCGTCGTCGGCCACCGACACCGTCGTGCGGTGATGATCGCGATGTGCGCGCACCACGATCCTGCCCGCCGTACGGCAGTGGCCGATCGCATACGACAACAGGTCGGCGAGCACCTGACGCAGCTGCGTCTGCTCGAACCGCACGCTGCCGCAGCCCTCATCGATCACCTGCAGCGTCACCCCTCGGGCCCCTGCAACGCCCAGGAACACGGCGCATACGTCCGAGAGCGCCGCCGACACCTCGGTAGCGGGTATCGACCGCGCGACGTCCTCACGAGCCGTGCGGAACAGATCGTCCACCACGTCGACCAGCTGCTCCGTCGCCCGACTCAGCCGCCCGCCGATCTCACCGGCCGGGGAGTGCGATTCGAGCAGCTCGGCATAGCCTGCCACCGTCGTCAGGTGACCACGCAGGCGGTGGGCGGCATCGCGCAGGAAGTCGTCACGGATCCGCGACGCCTCGAACACCGTCGTCATATCGCGCGCCACGATCACCGCGCCCCGCCGGGCACCGCGCTGATCTCGGAACGGGCGGGCGGTGATCGACATCGCGCGCTGCTCGGCCCCTTCGCCCACCCACGTCGTATATGGAATCGCGTTGCCCGTCGACGCCACGTGGTGCAGGAGCTGCGGCCCCACCGCGATCGGCGTGGTCCGGTCGGCGTGGAAGAGGCGTAGGTCGCGGTACTCCGCACCGGCGCTCAGGGTCTCGGGCAGCCCGGCCCGTGCGAACGCGTCGCGTGCCGGGCCGTTCAGGCGCAGGGGGATGCCGCGCTCATCGGTCACGATCACCGCTTCGCCGACGATCTCGTTCAGGGCCGACAGCACGAGCGGCCCGTCATCGCAGGCGCGGCGCGAGAGGCGGCCGCGTCCGAGCGCCGTCGATCCCGTGCTCCTGCTCGCCATGCTCATGGGTCCTCTTCCGTGCTCGCCACGGTGTGCATCCCCCTCGACGGTTCTAGCAGAGGGCTTCGCCCGGCTCCGAGCGCAGCGGCGGCAGCCGTAGGTGGAATCACCGACGCGTTCTGCGCTGCCGTGCGCGAACTCGCCGTCTTCTTCGTCATTTTCGACGGCGAGCCGCACGAGTGCGTGAAAATGGTCGTCGGCGGGGGGCCACTCGACAGGAGAATGCACATGTCACGCCCGTGCCCCCGATCGCTCCACCTCCACGTGATCCCGCGATCGTGACGGCGCAGCTCCGCATCCTCGACGTCATGGTCGTCGAGGATCAACCGCTCTTCCGCGAGATGCTCGCCGTGCTGTTGGCCGATCAGAACGGCCTGCGCGTCTCCGCCGTCGCCTCCTCGGCGCAGAGCGCCCGCAACTCCGACGTCCGCACTCTCGATGTCGCCCTCATCGACCTGCGCCTGCCCGACGGCGACGGCATCCGGCTGGGCCGGGAGCTGCGGCTTCGCCGCCCCGGTCTCGGCATCCTCGTGCTCTCCGCGTCCGACTCGATCAGCACCCTCCTGGAGGTTCCGGGCAGCGAGGCCGCCGGGTGGGGCTTTCTCTCCAAGAACTCCTCGCTGTCGGCATCCGCGCTCGTCTACGCCATCCGCGCCGTCGCCGCCGGGCGCACCGTGCTCGATCCCGCGATCCGCGCTCAACGCGAGATCCGCCGCAACAGCCCGCTCACCCGGCTCAGCCGTCGCCAGCGCGAAGTGGTCGCCCTCGTCGCCGAGGGCTTGACCAACGCGGCCATCGCCGACCGGTTGGGCATCTCGCCCCGCTCCGTCGACGCGCACCTCAACGCGGCCTACGGCCTGCTCGGCATTCCGGCCAGTCGCGAGCGCAACCCGCGTGTCGAGGCGGTGCGCAGTTACCTGCAGCACACGACGTCGCCCTGGACCTCGGCGGGATGATCCGGTCGCGCCCCACGCGCGACGTGCGTGCGGATGCCGTGACCGACCATCGGATCGTCCTGGTCGCGACGGCGGCGGCCACCCTCGCTGTCACGATCTACACCAGCCTGCAGGGCTGCCTGCTCAGCGGCTGCCCCGCCGTCGCCGGCGGAGGCGTCGCGGTGCGGGCGACGGTGGGCGCGGCCGTGGTCGCACCGGTCGTCATGCTGTCGGCCGTGCACCTTCTGCGGCCCGAGCGCTACGGCTACCTCGCCCGGTGCCTGTCGGTCGTCGCGATCGCGGTCGGAGCGGCCCTCACGCTCGCAGCCGCTCGAGCGGTTCTCGCGGCGATTCTCGCGCCGGATGCCGTCGCGCCGACCAGCATCGGCGAGTACGTCAGCGCCGCGGTGGCAGCGGCATGCGCGGTCGGTCTCGGACTCGTGCAGGTGGACGTCGCCCGCCGCATCCGCCACGCCGAGCGGGAGCAGTCGATCGCGCAGGCACGCGCCGCGGGCCTGGTCGCCGAACTGCAGGAGGAGGAACTGCGCCTGCGCTACGAGCTCGCCGAGACGATCCACGGCAGCGTGCAGGGCACCTTCGTCGTCATGGAGGCGCGGCTGCGGCATCTGGCGCTGTCGACCGCGCACGCCGATGCGGGAGTGGCCGGCGAGCTGCACGCGGTCGCCGACCAACTCCAACGGCTGCGCGAGAAAGAACTGCGCGCGCTCAGCGGACGGCTCTACCCCGTGGACCTCGAGCGCGGGCTCGCACCGGCCGTGCGCGCGCTCGTCGTGCGCCTGCCGCCGTCGGTGGCCGTCACGGCGCCCGACGACGCCGTCTTCTCGGCTTTCGAGAGCCGCCTCTCGCACGAAGCACGCGTTCTGGTGGTGCGGGTCATCGAGGACGCCCTCTCCAACGCGCTTCGCCACGGCTCGGCCGACCACGTCGTCATCTCGGCGCGCGAGAGCGGCGGCATCCTGCTCGTCGTGGTCGGCAACAACGGGTCCGCGCCGCCGGCGACACCGGCGCTGTCGGGGCTGGCGCGCCTTCGGCGACGAGCGCAGGTGCTCGGCGGAGAGCTCGTGCTCGAAACGCTGCACGGCGGGCGCTCCCGCACCGGCGCCCGCCTGAAGCTCACGCTGCCGCTGAGTGCGGAGAGTGCCGGGGAAGCCGCGGCATCCGCCTCCGCCACAGCAGCACCGCACACACCGCCCCCTGCACCATGACGACCGCGCTGATCGTCGACGCGATCACCCCCGCAGACTGATCCGCCGCGGTCAGCAGATCGAAGCCGGCGTGCCACAGCACCACGGGGACGATGCTCCACCGTGCGCCGGCCGTCATCCACGACAGGACGAATGATCCGAGCACCAGAGCCAGCATCCAGCCGATGATGCCGGCGCCCATCGCCTGATACGTCGGGTTGAAGAAGAACGCCGGAGCGTGCCAGACGATCCAGACCACGGCGACCAGCACCGATGCCCAGAACACCGTGACGCGCTCCGCGAGCGCGGGAAGCAGCCATCCGCGCCACCCGGCCTCCTCGCCCAGGCCGAACGTCGCCGCCCACACCAGTGCGACCAGAGGCCAGGGCAGGCCCGGCAGCTTTGCCGTGGTGCCGAAGGCGGCCGGGTCGGGCCAGCCGCCCGCGGCGAACGCAGCGGTGAAGAAGCCGATCAGGTAGTACAGCGCCGGCATCCCGAGGGCGGCGAACCACCAGAACCCGCCGAACCGCAGGCGCAGGATGCGTCGCGCCCACCGCGCCACAGCCGCCGGCCCCGCCGCGAACCAGGTCGCCGCCACCGCTCCGACCGCCGGTCCCACCGACGCGATGAAGAACGTGGCCGGTACGGCGTCGAGCGTGCCCGACGGCGCGGTGCGCGCGTCGACGAGAAGCGGCAGCCACAGCCCCCAGGTGACGGCGAAGGTGACGCCCAGGAACACCGCCACGGTGCCGCGCCGCGCGGGCGCCGCGATCCCCGCCGCTGGGTGCGCGCTCATGCGTCGAGTCAACTCCGATCCCGTGGCCACGACAGCCCTGCCGCACGCAGCTGCGGCGACACCCACACCACAACGCATGCGCGCCCTCGTGTACGAGCGCTACGGGCCGCCGGACGTGCTGCGGCTGGCGACGGTCGCGCTTCCGACGGCTGGCCGTCGCGAGGTTCTCGTCTAGGTCGGCGCGGCCTCCGTGCACCCCGGAGACTCCTTCGTCATGACGGGACGGCCGCGCTTGGTGCGGCTGGCGTTCGGCCTGCGCAGACCCCGCCGTCACCACGCAGGCATGGATCTGG
>NZ_BADB01000402.1:0-4946 GCF_000333415.1 Microbacterium sp. B24
AACGCGAAGATCGCGATCACACCGAACAAGCGGAAGCTCGACACGGCGATGCGCACGTACTCGCTCGTGCCGATGCCGATGACGCGGTAGCTGCGGGAGTCGCTCCACGACAGCGCGCCCATCCACAGCACGATCAGGAGAACCGAGAAGGCCCAATAAGAGAAGTCGGTGATGCGGGAGTCGTCGCGCATGGCGATCTGCGCATTGCCGAAGCCGAACCACGCGATCTGAGCGCCGAACACGGCCCAGGTCAGCACGAGGAAGTCGCTGACGATGAGCCGGCGCTGAAAGCGGCGACGCCAATCGTTGAAGGGTGGGGCAGCGGGACGCATGGTGCTGGTGGCCTGAGTCGACGCACCGGCCGGAGCAGTGATGGAGCCGCTGTCCGCGCGGGGTGCTGTCGAGTCGTGAGGCGACTCCGTCGTCGCATCGACCTGAATATCGGTCGACACTTCGGCTTCCTCCTATATCTCGGTTTCGGCCCCCCGGCTGTCGGGAGATTATCAGCCGAATGTGTCAGGTGTGTGACGCGTGACGGGCTGATGACTCCCGGTGACACCCGAGCCTATGAGGACGATGAGAGGGCTCTCATCATCCTTTTGGTGAAAACTTGGTGTCGCGTGCGGAATCGTCAGCCGAGCGACGGCGCCGCGGGCGCGACGGCACCCCACGTTCCGACGACGACGAGCACCAGATACGACACGTTGTAGACCACGTGCGTCAACACGGCGCCCCAGATGCGGCCCGTGAGCAGAACCACCAGCGCGCACGTGCCCCCGACCGCGAAGAGTTGGATGCCGTCGACCAGCGTCAACGCCCCGGCCGTCGCGTGCAGCAGCACGAAGCCGCCCGCCGACACCAGCGCCGCCGTCACCGCGGCCGCCACCCCACCCACGCTCCGCCGCAGCAACTGATACACCGCGATGAGAACGACCGTGCGGAAGAAGAACTCCTCGACCAGCGGCGCGACCAGCCCCGCCGGAATCGCCTCCGTCAGCCACCACCCCGAGGGCAGGCCGCCGTCGAGCGCCATCGCGGAGGGGAAGGCCGCGGCATCCGCACCGCTCACCCAGCCCTGCAGCAGACGCAGGCCGAGCCCCAGCCCGACGCCCCACAGCACATCGATCGGCCGAAACCTCAGCAGCCCGGCCGGCCGTGACCGCGCGAATGCGAACGCGACGGCGGCACCGAGCCCGAGCCACAGCACCACGGTCGAGGCGGTGGCGGCCCACGGCGCCGCGATACGGCTCACGGCGCCGCCGCCGACGACACCGAGCCCCACCCCGATGAGCGCCGCCGACAGGACGGAGAGGTCCCACTGGCGCACCGCCGTACCGCCCAGACGCCAGTCGGTGCGCTTGCGACGACGGCGCCCGGGCGTCGCGGCCTCGCCAGACGCCTCCGACGCGCCGCGCTCGCTTGGCGACCGGCGTGCAGGCGTCGACGCCTCGAGGGCGGACGAACCGGGGTCGCTAAGCTGATCGGGCACGTGGCCAAACTACCGGTCACGTGGCGAGCCACACACTCCCTCCCCCGCTCTATCGACACCGGAAGTCACCGTGCTCGAGATCCTCACCGTGTGCACCGGCAACATCTGCCGTTCCCCCCTGGCCGCGCAGCTGCTGGCCACCCGCCTCGCCGATCTTCCGGTGCGCGTCTCCAGCGCCGGCGCTCGCGCGCGCGACGGGATGCCGATGACTCCCGAAGCCGCAGACCTCGCCCTCGCCCGCGGCGTCGACCCGGCACTCGTGGCGGCCCACGGCGCCCGCTACCTCACCCCGGTGCACGTGCGCACCGCCGATCTCGTGCTCGCCATGGCGCGCGACCACCGCCGCGAAGTCGTCGAGCTCGACCCCTCGCGCATGCGACAGGCCTTCACGGCGCGCGAGTTCGCCCGCCTCGCCGCCGATCTGAGCGACGACGACCTGCGCACGGCCGCAGCGACCGCCGGGGAGGGCGCACCCCCGCGGGAGCGCTTCGCCGCCGCGCTGGGCGCGGTCGCCGGGCGGCGCGGGATCACGCTGCCCCCGGCATCCCCCGAGGACGACGACGTCATCGACCCCTACGGCCGCTCCGCGGCGACGTACGAACGCTCCGCAGTCGAGCTCGAGCCGGGGCTCGTCGCCGTCGAACGCGTCGTGCGGATCGCCTTCGGCTGACCTCGACGCGGTCGGCGTTTCGACTCGCGCTTCGCGCTCGCTCAACGACCGGGAGTAGTGGTGGCGGTCGGGCGCTACCGGTCGTTGAGCGAGCGCAGCCAGTCGAAGCGCCTCGACCCCTGTGGACAACTCCGACGAGTGTCGTAGGTATGTTCTAATATCAAAGTCATGGAGAACAGGCTCGATGGCATCGCCGCAGCGCTCGACGCGCTCGCGGCGGCGGGCGGTGCACAGGCGCCGGCCGCGCTGTCACCGAGCGCGCTCGTCGAGGTGAATCGCGCTTTCGGCGTGCTCATGCGCCAGGTCGACGCCGCGTTCGCGCCCGTCGCAGCCGAGATCTCCCGTCAGTCGCGGCCGCAGCTCGGGGGCGACTCCCTCGCCAAGAAGCAGGGCTTCCGCTCCCCCGTCGCGCTGATCCAAGCCACGACCGGCGCGAGCGTGGGCGAAGCGATCAGACTCGTGCAGGTGGGCGAGAGCACGGCGCCGCGCACCAGTATCAGCGGCGAGTCGCG
The DNA here is from genome assembly GCF_000333415.1 of Microbacterium sp. B24. NCBI lineage: Bacteria > Bacillati > Actinomycetota > Actinomycetes > Micrococcales > Microbacteriaceae > Microbacterium > Microbacterium sp. B24. The sequence goes on from NZ_BADB01000402.1 coordinate 2,672, forward strand.
ACCCGCCGCGCATCCGCACGTGGCGGCGGCTGTGGCGGCGGGCGCTCTGTCGATGACAGCGGCGTCGGCGATCATCACTCTGCTCGACAAGCTGTCGCTCCGCGTCGATTCCGCGCGCAGGGATGCCGCCGAGCGCGACCTCTGCCAGCGGGCACCCGGACTGCGGGCCGACGAGCTGACCAGGCTGCTGGCGCACGCGGAGGCCGAACTCGACCCCGACGGGCTCGCCGCCGCGCACGAGGAGCATCGGTCGGCCCGCGCGCTGCGGGTGCAGGAGCGAGACGGCATGCTCCACCTCACCGGGGTGTTCGATGTGGCCACCGCCGCGCCGATCAAGACGGTGCTCGACGCGATGGTCACCCGCGTGCTGCAGAACAACGAGCACGCCCCGCGGCACGAACACGGGGGCGGCGACGACCCCGTGGCAGGCGCTCTTCGCGACGAGCGCACGGTGCCGCAGATGAGAGCCGACGCCCTGCACGAACTGTGCGCGCACGCCCTCGGCTGCGAGCAGGTCCCCACGGTCGCGACGACCACCGTCGTCGTGCGTATGACGCTCGACCAGCTCGAGTCGGGGTGCGGCGTCGCGCGCATCGACGGGTTCGACGCATCGCTGCCCGCCGCGGAAGTACGCCGGCTCGCCGCCGACCTGCAGGTCATTCCGTGCGTTCTCGGCGGCGACAGCGAGATTCTCGACTGGGGTCGCACGCGCCGCCTGTTCTCACCCGCACAGAAGCTCGCCCTCGCCGAACGCGACGGCGGCTGCGCGTTCTGCGGGGCTCCGCCGGCGTGGACTCACGGGCACCACATCGCCTGGTGGAACCGGGATGCCGGGCCCACCGACCTCGACAACGGCGTGCTGCTGTGCACCGGCTGCCACCATCGCATCCACAGCGACGGGTGGGAGATCCGCGTCGACGGCGTCGGAGTGGCCGCGCGGGTGTGGTTCATCCCGCCGCCGTGGATCGACACCGATCGCACGCCCCGCATCGGTGGGGGTGCCCGCTACGCGCTGAACTGCTGAGCTGCTGAGCTGCTGAGCTGCTGAGCTGCTGAGCTGCTGAGCGATGTGGGGTGATGATGACGGATCCCCACGGCGGCACGGACGGCGACGACGACCTGTGCAGGCTGCACACGCACGTGTTGCCGCCCGGACACCGGCCCGAAACATCCGCTATGGCAGACTGAGTCCGATCGTCCCGGCCTTGCAACCCCCCTCCTGGCTGGCAGCGCGTCTTCGAGAGGCACCATGGAGCTCAGCGACTACATCCGCATCCTCCGCAAGAACTGGCTCGTGATCGTCGTGCTGACCCTGCTGGGACTCGGCGCGGCAGCGGGCTACTCCCTCACGAGGACCCCGATCTACGAGTCCGCGAGCACGGTCTTCGTCTCCACGCAGTCGGGCAACACGGCCCAGGAGCTGCAGCAGGGATCGTCGTTCGCACAGGCACGCATCAACACCTACGTGGGACTCACCACGACGCCCGTCGTGCTGAACCCGGTGATCGCCGACCTCGGCCTCGCCCGCACCGCCGAAGATCTCGCGAAAGACGTCAAGGCGTCGGCCGCTCTCAACTCCACGCTCATCACCATCACGGTCTCCGACCCCGACGCCGTCCAGGCGGCCAAGATCGCCAACGCGATCGCGGCGAGCCTCGCCTCCGCGGTGCCGCAGCTCGAACCCGAGAGCAACAGCGGGGCCAGCGCCATCCGCCTCAGCCGCGTCAGCGACGCGCAGCCCGCGCTGAAGCCGTCGAGCCCCAACGTGCCGCTGAACCTCGCCCTCGGTGTTCTCGTCGGCCTGGCCCTCGGCATCGGCGTCGCGGTGCTGCGCACCACCCTCGACAACCGGGTGCGCACGCCCCGCGAGGCCGAGCAGATCACCGGCTCGCCCGGCATCGGCGCGATCGCCTACGACACGAAGGCCAAGGAGCGCCCGCTCATCGTCCACGCCGATCCGCTCAGCCCCCGGGCCGAGTCGTTCCGGGCGCTGCGCACCAACCTGCAGTTCCTCGACATGGGCGGCCGCTCCAGCTTCGTCATCACCAGCTCGATCCCCAGCGAGGGCAAGTCGACCACGACGATCAACCTCGCCATCGCCCTCGCCGACGCCGGCAAGCGCGTCGCCCTGCTCGACACCGACCTTCGCAAGCCCAAGGTCGCCGAATACCTCGGCATGGAGGGCGGCGCCGGTCTCACCGACGTGCTCATCGGTCGCGCGAAGGTCGGGGAGGTCATGCTCCCCTGGGGCGGGCGCAGCCTCTACGTGCGCCCG
>NZ_BADB01000401.1:0-4056 GCF_000333415.1 Microbacterium sp. B24
CGGCCGCCGTGGGGCAGCCACCACAGGCGACGAACGGCAGCACGAGAGGTACCCAGAAGTAGCCGAGCCATAGCCCGCCCACACGGTCGCGTCGTGCAGGAAGAGCTCGGGATGTGTGAGTCTGAGTGTTCCGACGATGAGCACGCCCGCCAGTTCGAAGCAGATCGCCACCCACGCGACGAGATACCACCGCCGACTGTCCGACTTCACGAGGGCCACGGTGGCGAGCACGTACACGACGGCCGCGACGGCCGACAGGGTGTACGCGAGCGGCGCGGCCGCGAAGTCCTGCACGATCTGAACGAACGAGCGTCCGGTCGCCGCCAGCGCCATGACGGCGTAGACGACGACGAGCACGCGCCCGATTCCCGTCATCCGGGTCGGGGCGGCGGCGTCGGCGTGTGGCGCAGTCATGACCTGTCAATGATAGGCGCCCGCCCTCGCCGGGGCCGCGGCCTCACATACCAGCGGTCGTCCAGATGACCTGCATGCGCCACACCATGACGGCGACCGACAGTGCGGCGATGCCCATGATCACCGTGCTCCAGCGGCTGCGCTCGAGGAGCGCCCAGACGACGGACGCCGGCGGAATGAGCACCGCAGAGACGAGGTAAACCCAGAACTCGAGTGCGCTGCCGGCCGGCGGGTTGCCGACGAGCGGCGCGACGATCGCGACGACCACCTGTGCGAGCAGAAGCAGCAGGATCAGGGCCATCGCGCCGACCGTGAGATCGCTCGGCCGACGCCCCGCGAGTCCGAGGATGATCGCGAGCAGTCCGGCGGCGACGGCGACGGCCACCTGGGCGATGGCGAACCACTCGATCATGCGTCCTCCGCCATGTTCATCGCGCTCTTGATGTCGGCGCCGCGGCGCTCAACGATGCCGACGAGCCGACCATCGGGGTCGATCGCCGCCGGCGTCGGCGTCATCGCCCCCTCCAGGCGCGGTGCGGCGCCGACGAGACGCTTGCCGTGACGGAGGTCACGCGCCTCGGCCGCGGTGACGGGCAGGGCGCCGAGCACGGATGCCGCGACCTGCGCAGGCGGCAGCAGCGGCGCGTCCGCCGCGATTTCGGAAACGGCATCGCCCACGTCGAACGCACCGATGCGCGTCCGCCGCAGCGCCGTGAGGTGGCCACCCACCCCGAGTGCGGCGCCGAGATCACGGGCCAGGGCACGGATGTATGTGCCACTGGAGCAGTCCACGACGACGTCCAGTTCGATGAGGCCCTCGGCGGTGTCGCGGCGGCGCAGGACGTCGAAGCGATCGACCGTCACCCGTCGGGCTGCCAGTTCGACGCTCTCCCCCGCCCGGGCGAGGTCGTAGGCGCGTCTGCCGGCGACCTTGATCGCCGACACGGTGCTCGGAATCTGATCGATCTCACCCGTGAGAGCCGCGACTGCCATGGCGATGCGCTCGTCGGTCACGGACGCGAGGGCCTCGGCATCCGCCCGCGCCGTCTCGACACCATCCGCGTCGTCGGAGTCGGTCGCAACGCCCAGCACCACCGTGGCCTCGTAGGTCTTGCCGAGCCCGACGATGAAGGTGAGCAGCCGGGTGGCCGGTCCGACTCCGAGGATGAGCAGCCCGGTGGCCATCGGGTCGAGCGTGCCGGCGTGTCCGATCTTGCGGGTGCCCAGGGCGCGGCGAGCCCGTGCGACCACATCGTGACTGGTGATCCCCCGCGGCTTGACCACGAGGAGGACGCCGTTGGGGACGAGCGGAGAGGCGGGCATTGCTCCAGCCTAGGCGCGGTGCCACCTCCGGCCGCACCCGCTCGGGGCCGCACCCGCTCGGGGCCGCAGGCGCTCGGGGCCGCAGGCGCTCGGGGCCGCAGGCGAACGCGGCGTGCCGACGTAGGCTGGTGCGATGCCCGACCTCGCGACGCCGCTCATCGCCTGGTACCGCGACAACGCGCGCGATCTGCCGTGGCGCGCGGAGGGGTTCGGCGCCTGGGGCGTGCTCGTCAGCGAGTTCATGCTGCAGCAGACGCCCGTGACGCGCGTGATCCCCTTGCTGGACGCCTGGCTGGCGCGGTGGCCGACACCGACCGCCCTGGCCGACGATGCCCCGGCGTCGGCGGTCGCGCAGTGGGCGAACCTCGGCTACCCGCGGCGCGCCCTGTGGCTGCACCGCGCCGCGGTGGAGATCCGCGACCGACACGACGGCGTCGTGCCCCGCGACGTCGAGGCGCTCCTCGCGCTGACGGGTATCGGGGACTACACAGCGCGGGCGGTCGCCGTGTTCGCCTATGGCGACCGTCACCCGGTCGTCGATACGAATACCCGCCGCGTCATCGCGCGTGCCGTCGACGGACGTTCTCAGCCCGGGCCGCCGGCTCGCGGTGATCTGGCGGCGATGGCGGGGCTGCTTCCGCGCGGCGATCAGGATGCCGCGGTCGTGAATGCCGCCATGATGGAGCTCGGCGCCATCGTGTGCACTGCCCGTTCCGCGCGATGCGACGTGTGCCCGATCTCCTCGCTGTGCGCCTGGCGTGCGGCTGGCTACCCCGACACCGGTGACCTGCGCCGCAAGCAGGCTGCATACGAGGGCAGCGATCGTCAGGCGCGCGGAGCGGTGCTGCACGCGCTGCGCGCCGCACCCGCACATGCTCTCCCCGCCGACGACGTCGCCGCCGACTGGCCGGTCGCGGCGCAGCGCGATCGCGCGATCGACTCGCTCATCGTCGACGGACTCGTCGAAGCCGTCGACGGCTTCCTGCGCCTGCCGCGGTGACGCGAAAGCGACCGTGCTCAGCCCTCGTCGTCGTCCTCGCGCGGCTTGACGTACGGGTCGGCGTCGCCCGCATATGCGGCTCCGGCCGCAAGACCGGCCACGGCCGCATCGCGCTCCTGCGCTTCGCGCAGCAGCTCGGCGATGTGCCCTGCGTTCTCGGGAAGCGCGTCGGGGATGAACTCCAGCGACGGCGTGAGACGGATGCCGAGGCGCTTGCCCACCTCGCTGCGCAGCATTCCGGTCGCGGCCTTCAGGGCCGCACCGGAGTCCTCGCGCGCCTGATCATCGCCGTACACCGTGTAGAACACCGACGCGTGCTGCAGGTCACCCGTGACGCGCACGTCGGTGATCGTCACGAAGCCGAGGCGCGGGTCCCGCAGCCCCTTCTCGAGGCGCTCGGCGATGAGCACGCGGATGCGGTCGGCGAGTCTCGCCTGCCGTTCGTTCGACATCTTCTCTTCCCTCTCAAGGCCCCAGTGGATGACTGCATCGAGGTCAGGATATGGCGGAGGCGGAGGAGGTCGTGACNCGGTGGCAATTGGGGTAGGGGCCCCACTCTTGCCTCCGCGGCACGACCTCCGGAGCCGTAGCCGTATCCGGAACCGACGGGAGGATCAGCCGCGCGGCTTCTCCACCATCTCGGTCGTCTCGATCTCGTCGCCCACCTGGATGTCGTTGTACTTGCCCAGGCCGATACCGGCCTCGAAGTCGGTACGAACCTCGGTGACGTCGTCCTTGAAGCGACGCAGCGACTCGATCTGAAGGCCGTCGGCGAGCACGACACCATCGCGGATGACGCGCGCCTTGGCGTTGCGCGTGATCGTTCCCGACCGCACGATGACACCGGCGATGTTGCCGAACTTCGAGGAGCGGAACACCTCGCGGATCTCGGCGACACCCGACTGCACCTCTTCGAACTCCGGCTTGAGCAGGCCCTTGAGCGACTGCTCGACGTCGTCGATCGCGTTGTAGATGACCGAGTAGAACCGAACGTCCACACCCTCGCGGGCGGCGCGCTCGCGCGCCTTCGTGTCGGGACGGACGTTGAAGCCGATCACGATCGCGTTGTCGATCGTGGCGAGGTTGATGTCCGATTCCGTGATCGCACCGACGCCGCGGTGGATGATGCGCAGCTGGACGCTGTCGTCGACCTCGATCTTCAGCAGCGACTCCTCCAGCGCCTCGACGGCACCGGACACGTCACCCTTGATGATGAGGTTGAGCGACTCGACCTTGCCCTCTTCGAGAGCACGGGTGAAGTCCTCGAGAGAGATGCGCTTGCGCGCCTTGGGACTCTAGAGGATCCCCGGGACCGAGCT
>NZ_BADB01000400.1:0-1515 GCF_000333415.1 Microbacterium sp. B24
GAGCTCGGTCCCGGGGATCCTCTAGAGTCTCCTGAAGCCTGAACTGACCCGCGCGGACGTCGACGCGGAACTCGACATCGCCGCCGAATGGCGCGTGTTCAGCGTGTGCGTGCGCCCGAGCGACATCGCGCACGCCGTGCAGCGGCTGACGGGCACCGGCGTCAACGTCGGCACCGTCATCGGCTTCCCGCACGGCACGACCTCCACTGCCGCGAAGGTGGCTGAGGTTCGCCAGGCCCTCGCCGACGGCGCCGTCGAGTTCGACATGGTGATCAACATCGGTGCTCTGCGTTCGGGCTTCGACGACGCCGTCGTCGCCGACATCCAGGCGGTGGTCGCGGCCGCGGCCGGCAAGGTGACGAAGGTGATCCTCGAGACCTCGCTGCTGGACGACGAGCAGATCGCCCGCGGCAGCCGCCTGACCGAGGCCGGTGGCGCGGACTTCGTCAAGACGTCCACGGGCTTCGCCGGCGGTGGGGCGACGGTCCCCCACGTCGAGCTCATGCGCGCCAGTGTCGGCCCGGACGTGCAGGTGAAGGCATCGGGTGGGGTGCGCAGCTACGCCGACGCGCTCGCGATGCTCGCCGCCGGGGCGACACGGCTCGGAACGAGCGGCAGCGCTGTCATCCTCGGCGAGGCGCGCCGTGTGGATGCCGGCGAGCAGGCGTCGGGCGCCGTGGACACCTCGTCGTACTGACCCCGCCCGGGTGCGCGCGGCTCAGCCGAGGGCGGCGCGCACCCGCGTGATGTCGTCGTCCATCTGGGCGATGAGCGCTTCGATCCCCTCGAAGGCGACCATGCCGCGGATGCGGTTCGTGAACCGGATCTGCACCCGATGCCCGTAGAGGTCGAGCCCGGTCTCGTCGAGCACGTACGCCTCGACCTGGCGTGTCGGAACATCATCGAACGTCGGATTGGTCCCCACCGAGATGGCCGCCGGGTAGCGGGTCGTCACCGTCGCACCATCGGTGCCGAGGTCGACGAGCCACCCGGCGTAGACCCCGTCTGCCGGAATGAAGCCCTCCGCATCGGCTGACAGATTCGCCGTCGGGTAGCCGAGCTCGCGACCGCGTTTGAGGCCGTGGACGACCTCGCCCTGCACCGCATGCGGGCGTCCCAGCAGACGCGCGGCGCCTTCGACGTCGCCCGCCGCGAGCAGGTCCCGTACCCAGGTCGACGACACGCGGCGGCCTCCGCCGTGAACGTCCCCGACGACGTCGACCTGGAAGCCGTACTCCGCGCCGAGACGCACCAGGGTGTCGGGATCGCCCGCTCCGCCGTTGCCGAAGCGGAAGTCGTCGCCGACCATCACGATGACGACGCCCAGGCCGACGAGGACATGCTCGACGAACGCGCGCGGTTCGAGGGTGGCCAGCGCCTCGTCGAAGCGGAGCACCAGGGTCGCATCGACCCCCGCGGCGGCGAGCAGATCGAGCTTCTGNCGCAGACTGCACACCGGCTGCGGGCACAGCTCGGGCCGCAGCAGGCTCAAGGGGTTGCGGTCGAACGTGACGG
>NZ_BADB01000399.1:0-4546 GCF_000333415.1 Microbacterium sp. B24
ATTCGAGCTCGGACCCGGGGATCCTCTAGAGTCGGATGCCGAGTGGCGGCATCCGCCCCCGACACGGGCCGGGTGCCGTAAACTTCTTCGCACCATGGACGACCCTCCCAGTTGCAGACGATCGCCCCACCGACCCTCCCCGAGCATGATCGGGGGTGACGTGTGATGGAACTCGTCATGCTGGGCGTGGGGCTCCTGCTCACCATCGGAACCGGCCTTTTCGTCGCGAGCGAGTTCGCGCTCGTCAACCTCGACCGCGCCGACCTCGAGGCCCGCCAGGCGGCCGGGGAATCGCGGTTGTCGCTGACCATCAGCGCGTTGCGGATCACCTCGACGCACCTGTCCAGCGCGCAGCTCGGCATCACGCTGACCACCCTGCTCACCGGCTACACGATGGAACCGGCCCTCACCACCCTGCTCAGCCCCGTGCTGACCGCGTGGGGCGTTCCCGACGCGGTGGTTCGCGTCGTCGCCACGACCGTCGCCATCGCCGTCGCCACGACGTTCTCCATGATCCTGGGTGAGCTCGTGCCGAAGAACTTCGCGCTGGCCATCCCGCGTCAGACCGCGAAACTCGTCATGCCGTTCCAGGTCGCGTTCACCACGGTGTTCCGTCCTGCGATCACCGTCCTGAACGGCTCGGCCAACGGCATCCTGCGGGGGATGGGGATCGAACCCAAGGAGGAGCTTTCCGGAGCCCGCACGGCAGAAGAGCTCGCCAGCCTGGTGCGACGCTCGGCCAGTGCCGGTGTGCTGGAGGAGGACACCGCCTCGCTGCTGGATCGCACGCTCACCTTCGCGCGACTGACGACCGCGGATGTCATGACACCGCGTCCCAGCATCCATGCGGTCGCCGCCGGCGACAGTGTCGAGGACGTCATCCAGCTGGCCCGCCGCACGGGCCACAGTCGCTTCCCGGTGTTCGACGAGTCGATGGACGACATCACCGGGATCGTCCACCTCAAACAGGCCGTCAGCGTGCCGCGCGAGCGTCGTGGCGACGTTCCCGCGGCCGCCATCGCGGAAGAGCCGCTGCGCGTGCCCGAAGCCGTCCACCTGGATGCCGTCATGTCGGAGCTGCGCTCGCGCGGCTACCAGATGGCCATCGTCGTCGACGAGTACGGGGGCACCGCGGGTGTCGTCACCCTGGAGGATCTGGTCGAGGAGATCGTCGGCGAGGTGCTCGACGAGCACGACCGCTCGCGCGCGGGCGTCGTGCGGGTCGCCGGCGCCGTGACGTTCCCGGCGGAGCTGCGTCCCGACGAGGTGCTCGATCGCACCGGCATCCGAGTGCCCGAGGGCGACGTGTACGACACCGTCGGCGGCTTCTTCATGTCGATGCTGGAGCGCATTCCCGTCGTCGGCGACCGCATCGATCTGGAGGACGGCACGCTGGAGGTGCAGCGCATGGACGGCCGGCGCGTCGACCGCGTCAAGTTCACGCCGCACCCGCTGCCCCACGCGGCGCTCGACGGTGCCGATGCGTCCGACGCGGCGAACGAGGCAGGTGAGGGTCGATGAGCGACTGGGCCGGAATCGCGTGGCTGGTGGTGCTGCTCGCGTTCAACGCGTTCTTCGTCGGTGCCGAGTTCGCCGTCATCTCCGCGCGCCGATCGCAGATCGAGCCGCTCGCCGAGAAGGGCTCCAAGACCGCGGTGACCGCGCTGTACGCGATGGAGCACGCCACGCTCATGCTCGCCACGAGCCAGCTCGGCATCACGATCTGCTCGCTGCTGATCCTGAACGTGTCGGAGCCGGCGATCCATCACCTGCTCGAAGTGCCCCTGGGACTGACGGGCTGGAACGAGGCGGTCATCGGCGGCGTCGCGTTCGCGATCGCCTTGATCCTGGTGTCGTACCTGCACGTGGTGTTCGGGGAGATGGTGCCGAAGAACCTCGCGTTCTCGCTCCCGGACCGGGCCGTGCTTCTGCTGGCGACACCGCTGGTGTGGACCTCGAAGCTCTTCTACCCGATCATCGTCGCGCTCAACTGGCTGGCCAACCACATCGTGCGCCTGTTCCGCGTCGAACCGAAGAACGAGGCGGCGTCGACGTTCACCCTCGACGAGGTGGCCACGATCGTGAACCAGTCGCGGATCGAGGGTGTGCTCGATGACGCCTCCGGCGCCGTGACGGCCGCGCTGGAGTTCACCGACAAGAAGGCGGGCGACGTCGCCGTGCCCTTGTCGGAGCTCGTGACGCTTCCCGAGTCGACGACGCCCGAAGAGATCGAGCGCGCGGTCGCCAAGCACGGATTCTCGCGCTACGTGATCGTGGATGCCGAGGGCATCCCGCTCGGCTACGTCCACCTCAAGGACGTGCTGCGGGCTGCCGAGGGCGCCGGCGCCGAGGAGAAGGTCGCCGCGCCGATCAAACCGAAGCGCATCCACCACATGGTGCCGGTCGCCGAAACGACCGACCTCGAGGATGCATTGGCCCTGATGCGCCGCAGCAGCCGGCACCTCGCTCAGGTGCGCAACGCCCGGGGCGAGACGACGGCGGTGCTCTTCCTGGAGGACATCATCGAAGAGCTCGTCGGCGAGGTACACGACGCGACGCGCCGGGGCTACTGAGCCCGTTGCCGCCGCAGGGCCGGGTGTGTGGGCCGGGCCCTGCGGCGCTCGCTCACCGAACGGGAGCGATACGGGGGCGTCCGCGCTCGTACTGCGGGGGCCACAGCGCGGCGTCCGCGCCGCCGAGCTCGACCTCGGCGCGCAGCGCGAAGTGCGGGTCACGCAGCCATTCACGACCGGCCAGGATCACGTCGGCGGCTCCGGACGCCAGGATCTCCTCCGCCTGCACACCCGAGGTGATCTCGCCCACGGCACCGACCGCGACGTCGGCGACGCGGCGCACCTCGGCGGCGAGCGGGACCTGATAGCCGGGGCCGGTGGTGATGCGCTGGTGGGCGACGAGTCCGCCGCTGGAGATGTCGAAGACGTCGGCACCGCGCGCGGCAGCCCATCCGGCGACGGTCGACGTCTGCCCGACGTCCCACCCGCCGTCGGCCCAGTCGGATGCCGAGAAGCGCACGAGAAGCGCGGCGTCCGGCGCCGCACCGCGCACCGCGTCGACGACCTCGAGCAGCAGCCGGGCACGGTTTTCCAGGGTGCCGCCGTACTCGTCGCCTCGCTGGTTGGACAGCGGCGACAGGAACTGGTGCAGCAGATAGCCGTGGGCGGCATGGATCTCGAGCACCTCGAATCCGGCCGCGACCGCCCGCACCGCGGCAGCGGCGAAGGCATCGACGATACGGCGGATGCCCGCGGCATCCAGCGCCTCCGGCGCCTCGAAACCGTCGTAGGCGATGGCCGAAGGGGCGAACGTGGTCCATCCGCCGTCGGCGATGGGGACGGTGCCGCGGCGTCCGGAGAACGGCGACCAGGTCGACGCCTTGCGTCCGGCGTGGGCCAGCTGCACACCGGCGCGCGCCCCGCGGGCGCGGATCGCGGCGACGATGGGCGTCCAGGCGTCGCGCTGCTCGTCGTTCCACAGGCCCACGTCCTCCGGCGAGATGCGCCCTTCGGGAACGACGGCGGTGGCCTCGGCGATGACGACGCCGGCGCCGCCGGACGCGAACTGGGCGAGGTGCACGTGGTGCCAGTCGTTCGGTACACCGTCGGTCGCCGAGTACTGACACATCGGCGCGACCCACAGGCGGTTGCGGACGGTGCGTCCGGCCAGTTCGTAGGGGGTGAACAGCAGGCTCATCGCGACTCTCCGGAGGGGTGAGGACGTTCCGACGCGCGCCGGCGGCGCGCGCCCGACGACCGGGGGACGGGGACGGGTAGGGTGGCGCGCATGAGCACACCCTCGCCGTGGACGGCACCCGAGACGGCCACCTTCCTCAGGGTGCCAACGGCGAGCGACGACAAGTATTCCCGAGGCGTCGTGGGCATGCGCACCGGATCGGAGGAGTTTCCCGGCGCGGCTGTTCTGGGCGTCGAGGCCGCGTGGCGGACGGGGACGGGAATGGTGCGCTACCTCGGTCCGCGTCGGGCCGCCGACCTCGTGCTCCAGCGTCGCCCGGAGACGGTGACGGCCGACGGGCGGGTGCAGGCGTGGGTGGTCGGTTCGGGGACGTCCCCCACCGCTCGCACCCCTGCCGAGACCGCGGCGGTCCGGACGATCCTCTCCGGGGACGTGCCGGTCGTCGTCGATGCCGGCGCGCTCGATCTCGTCGTCGCGGCATCCGCCGTCACGGGCGATCGCGCGCCGCTGGTGCTGACGCCCCACGATCGCGAGCACGCCGCATTGCGCGATCGGCTGGGGCTGGCCTCGGCGATCGGTCGGGAACAGGCCGCCCTCGAGACGGCCGCTGTCACCGGCGCCGTCCTGCTGCTGAAGGGTTCGACGACGCTGATCGCGACGCCCGAGGGCACGGTGCGCTCGGTGACATCGGGCGTCGCATGGCTGGCGACGGCCGGCACCGGCGACGTGCTCGCCGGCATTCTGGGAGCGCTTGTGGCAGGGGCTCCGGATCGTGTCGCGGATGCCGCCGCGTGCGCGGCCTGGCTGCACGGCAGCGCCGGAGCGCCGCTCCGCC
>NZ_BADB01000398.1:0-1057 GCF_000333415.1 Microbacterium sp. B24
CCGCGGCATCCATTCCCGCTCGCGCGGCCGAAATCGGCTCGCGCTGCGTTGATTTGAGGAGCGGATGCCGATATCGGCAGCGCGAGCGCGGTCAGCGCAACACCGGATCGCGGGAATGGGGCCGCGGCTTGGTGCTGCGCAGGCCGTCGGCGGTGAGGATGTCGTAGACGCGTTGCGGGCGGTCGGCGTCGGTGGCTTCGAGGCGCGAGAACCCGCGCACCTCGCGGCGGATCTCGTTCTCACGGTTCTTCTCGTCGATGACGATGGCCGCAGGCGTCCGCCCCGCCGTGTATTCGGGACTGAGATACTTCCCACGCCCGTCGATCTCGAGCCAGTGATCGGCATCCGGGAAGTACAGATCGCCGTACACCAGCCGACCGCTGCGCAGCACGCGCCGCTCCTGCAACCGCGTCGGCGGAAACCCGAGCGCCGCCACCAGCAGCCGCACGTGGGTCTCGCGGACGTTTGCCGACAGCGGTGCCGACGATGCGAGCGCACGGCGCGCACGAGCATCGCCCCGCATGGGCCTCTTGTCGTCGAGGAGCGCTTCGATCTCGGCCGCTGTCGTGAGCGCTCCTCCGGTGCGTCCGGTCCACAACGCCTGATCGATCGCCGTCACTGCGCGCAGGAACGGCAGCAGACGGGCGATATCCAGTGCGGTCTGGGCGGGAGTGGTGATCCGGTGGCGCCCGAACGGCACCGACATCCGTCCATCGCGCCCGAGCGCTCGCCGCGTGATCGCTCCTCCAGAGCGACCGCCTGTGGCGCGGTCCACCGTCACCTCGACCCGCGTCGGCCAGGCGCCGAGCACATCGATGCCCCACACGGCCGCCGCCGCGAAATGCGAAACGAGCGCGGGAGCGCGTACCCGCGCCATCACCTCCTGGACCCGAAGGCAGTGCTGCGCCACGGGCGACAGCTGCCGCCAGTCGGCGCCCATGACGAATGCCCCAGGCGCGACGCGCACCCAGGTGCCGTCCGCCAGCATCCGCCGTGCGTGCCGATCGTCCAGCGGTTCGCGCAGTTCGACTCTAGAGGATCCCCGGGTCCGAGCTCG
>NZ_BADB01000397.1:0-1537 GCF_000333415.1 Microbacterium sp. B24
AGCTCGGTCCCGGGGATCCTCTAGAGTCGCCAGCTTTACGTGGCGACGCACAGCCGTTGAGACTCGCGCGGCGTTCGATCGGGCGTTGTCGGGTGCCGCACGCTAGTCGTCCTCACTTGCGCGACCTCGATGCCTGGCGCCTGAGCGAGGACACGTGCACTGCTATCCCCACCACGGGAGCGAGAGCGACGGCTCCGATCACCGTCCACATTCCCGCCGGGACTGCGATAAGCCCTACGACGAGGGCTGTGGACGATGCAGCCCAGCCGATCACGTAGCGCAGATGGTCGCCGGCGGCGAGAGCAGCTGCGCCTGTCAAGGACAGCAGCGCGGTCAGCCCTGCCCCGGCAATGATCACGGCAAACATGGCCGGTTCCAGCGCGTATCGCCCCTGGTAGAGGAGGTCGATAATCCAGGGGCCTATGAGTGCGCCGAGTACGGCGAGCAGTGCGGTGGCGCACATCAGCATCGCGCCCCAGATCGCGGTGCGCTGGGCCGCTCGTTCCGGTGCATCGCGGAAGGTGACGAGCAGGTAGCTCTGGAGTGCAAGCATCGGGACGACCAGAGGAGCGCGCGTGAGAGTGGTCACGAGGATGACCGCCGCCAGATCCGTCTCGCCCAACCCTCGAGAAGTGAGTCCCAGCAGCAACGGCAGACCGCTGATCATGACGCCCGTCGCCAGCGCTGCGCCGACCGTACTGAAGCTGTTCCGCCACATTCGACGGAGCGGAACGTCCAGTTCCACCGCCTCAACGGCGCGGCGACCGCCTGCGAACCACAGGCTCACGGCAGCGAGCGCGAAAGGAACTGCGACCGCCCACCCCAGTAGGATGATCCCTCCGCCCAGCGCCAGCGCGATACCGATCGTGATCAGACGCACGGTGCTGTCCGTGATAGTCATGCCGGCGGCGCCACGCCAGTGGCGCGCTCCGTAGAAGACGCCGCTAAGGGCAGCAACGAAGGTGTAGGCCACCGCAGCAACAGCGAGCGGGCCGACTAGTCCGGTAGCGGCCCCGAACGCTGCCGTCGCCCACAGCGGGGAGCTCGCAACGATGGCCACGGCGAAGACACCGGCGGATCCCAGGGTGAAGCGGAAGAGCGTTCCGGTAGCGCGAGGCCCCATCTCCCGTTGGCGGGCCGCTCTGGTCACCTCCTGCTGAACGCCAGAGATCGCTCCGACGATGAGGTACACCGCCGACCAATAGATGCTGAACGCCACGTAGTCGGCGGTGGCGACGAATCCCGGAACAGCTGCCTGGATGACGTAACCGATCGCCCCAGCGATAACGGTCGCGGCGGTCAGCGGCGTGCCATCGGATCCGCTGCCGTCCGACCCGGAGTGGTCGGGGCGCACCGTGTTCACCGACGTGCGCACGGCGACGACGACCGCGAGCCCCGCGCGGCTCTGGGAGGTCATCGAAGGGATCGGCGGCGAGAACGGCTGGTACTCCGCGCCCGTGCTGTGGGCGCTGCGCGGCTGGATGGACCGGGTCGTCGGAGGCGTGGGGCTCGTGCGCGGACGGCGCAATCGCAGCCG
>NZ_BADB01000396.1:0-5508 GCF_000333415.1 Microbacterium sp. B24
CGCGCCAGAAGGCTCCAGAGCTGTTCATTGCCATCGCCGCGCGTCTGCGCGCGAGCGGGCGCGATTTCCGCTTCATCCTCCACGGCGAGGGCGAACTCGCTCCATGGGTCGACGCACTCCTTGAGGGGGCGGGCCTCGGCGACGTCGTCCTTCGGCGTGATTCGTCCGTTCCTGTCGCTGACACCCTGGAGCAGTCTCACCTGCTTCTCGTGACCTCGCACAACGAAGGCCTGACTTTGACGACTCTTGAGGCGATCGCTCACGGTGTTCCCGTTGTCTCGACGAACGTGGGGGCGCAGCAAGACGTCATTCCCGCGGACGCGCTTCTGGCGCGCAACGTGCACCGTGCGGCTCGTGACGGTGCAGCTGTCGTCGGCGCACTCGCCGACGACGAGGACTCGCGTCGAACGCTGTGGAAGCGAGAGCGCAAGGCCGAACGTCGTCTGCTGGCGGTTCCGTCCGCCACGCAGTGGTTCTCTGAGGAAGTGCGAGCATGGTGACCGTCGCGGCTGTAGTCGTAACATTCAATCGACTTGAGAAGTTGAAGACGGTGATCGCTTCCATCGAGGAACAGAGTCATCCCGTCGAGCGACTTTTCGTCATCGACAATGCGTCGACGGACGGTACGGCTGATTATCTTCAAGGTCTAAGGACGACAGTGCCGCTCACAGTCGTATCTATGGAGAAGAACTCCGGTGGCGCCGGCGGCTTTGCGGAGGGCATGCGCCGAGGCTACGCGTCCGGAGCCGATCATGTCTGGATCATGGACGACGACTGCTATCCACAGCCGGACGCTCTGCGTGCCCTTGTCTCAGGATTCGACGGAGCCGTTGAGGAGCTCGGTGACGAGGTGCCGTTCGCATGCTCCGTTGTCACATTTACCGACGGCGCCATCTGTGAGATGAACAATCCGTTGCCGACGTGGGACTGGGGGCGTCTGCTTGTTAAAGGGCAGCAGAACGTGATGGTTACGGCGTGCTCTTTTGTTTCCGTCCTGATCCCGAGATGGGCTATCGCTCGATACGGGTTGCCCTACGCCGAGTACTTCATCTGGTTCGATGACCGGGAGTACACGTTGCGCTTGACCCGGGCGTGCCCCGGAGTTCAGGTTCTCGACAGCGTGGTCGTACACGACATGGGTGACAACAAGGGCGTGAACTTCTCCATGGTGACGTCGAGCTCGATCTGGAAATTCGAGTACGGGGTCCGCAACGAATCTTCCTACCAGTTGCACCACCGGGGGTTGCTGTACTTCTTGGAGTTCGGCGCACGCCTGGCGGTCAGTCTCCATCGTGGGCGCGTACCGCTACGTCTGCGTACACGGTTGGCTCGGAAGTTCTTCGAAGGCGTTGTCTTCAACCCTGCGGTTCAGCACGTGGTGGTTTCGCACTCATGAGTTGGGCCGAGGCAATACCCGCGGGCGCGGTGACCGCGGTGATCGCGGCGACGGCGCACGCGACTTCGATTCGAACAGTGATGAGGTCTTCCGCGCCGGTCATGATGGCCGCTACGAAAGTGAACTCTGTCGGTTTCCGACAGCGTATTGGAGCACAAGGACTCCGCGCATGGTCTGGGAGCTTGGGTTCGCTCGCAGGGAGCGTGCGTCAGGGTGCGCGCTCGTTGCAAAACATCCGGTCCACTGACCGTGACCACAGTTGCGGATCGGGCACCTCTGCTGAACGAAGAAGGCTCGTACTTTGCTGATCCCGTGGCTCACGTTCGTTCCTGTGGTCTTGCTGGCGGCCGCCGTTTTGGTCCTGCCGGGGGCGGCGCTCAGTTGGGCTCTAGGTGCGAGGGGCTTCATGAGCCTGGCGCTCAGCGCTCCGCTCTCCGTGTCCCTGGTGGCGGTTGCGTCCATCCTCGCGGGCATGCTTGGAATCCCGTGGTCGTTGTGGGACGTCCTTGCGCTCACCGCTGTCGCTGTTGCGAGCGCGCTCGCCTGGTCGCGGTGGCGCGCGTCGCTGGTCCCCCGCCCGCGCGCCCGCAGGAGGCGCGATACGAAGGAACTTGCCATAGCGTTGGGGCTGCCTTTCCTTTCCATCGGCGGCCTCATCGCGATTGCAATGAGGAGCCCTGATTACTTCTCACAGCGTTACGACAACTTCTTCCATCTGAATGCGATCCAGTACGTGATCGACACGGGAAACGCCTCCCCGTTCTGGATCGGGACGATGACATCTCCCGATGGGACGTTGCCGTTCTACCCCTCCGCTTGGCACGCTGTCGTCTCATTGGTCGTCGCCACCAGCGGGTCATCCGTGGTTGAGGGAACCAACGCTGCGATACTCGTGGTCGCAGCTGTGGTGTGGCCAGCGTCCTGCGTGTTCCTCGTACGTTCTCTGTTCGGGCGAAGCCGCGTCATGACGGTGGCGGCTGGCGTCCTCACGAGTGCCTTTACGGCGTTTCCTTATTTGCCCCTTCACTATGGCGTCCTGTACCCGCTCTTTCTGGGGCTCGCCTGCGCCCCTGTTGCCTTGGCTATCGTTTGGCAGCTGGTTCGCCCAGGAAAAGAGCCGCGACGCGCGGACACCGTGGTGGTCCTCGCACTTCTCCTGCCTGGCGTCGCTGTCGCGCATCCGGGAGCCCTGCTGGCTGTCCTCGCGCTGAGCCTGCCGATGGTTGTCGCCGCTTTCGTCCACAAAATCGTCGCGGCGCGGCCGCCCCTGCGGATTCTCTGGGGCGGGGGACTTGTGCTCTACCTCGGTGCTGGGCTCTTCGCGCTGCATGTCCTGCGACCTCCGGCGGATCAGATCTACTGGCCGACCATAGAGAGCATTCCGGCAGCGATCGGGTCCGTGGTATCGGCGGCTGTCTACGGCTATCCACTCGCGCTTCTGCCCGCGGGACTGATTGTGGTGGGAGTGTACTCCGTCATACGCCGCCCGAGCTATGGGCGCTGGGTTGCGCTCGGTTCGTCGGCTGTCGGGGCAACGCTTTATGTCATTGTCGCCGCGAGCAGCTCCGAGTCGCTGCGCAATCTGATCACTGGCCCCTGGTACAACAATGCGCCCCGCCTGGCGTCTATCTGGGTGATCGGCGCTCTGCCTATCGCCGCGTTGGGCGCTGTCGCCCTCGTGCGCTGGCTTACGCGGTCTCGCGTGATGATCAAGCTTGGCGGCCGGATGCGCGGAGGATCGACGACTGCACTGGGTATTCTCGGCGTCGCCCTGGTGGTCGCCGCGCAAGGCCCCGCTCTGCGCCAGGCGGGTGCCGATATCGCTTTCACCTACGTGCTTCGTAATGATGCTCCGATCGTGACTCCAGATGAGTATCGGTTGATGGAGGAGTTGCGGACTATCGTTCCGGACAGTGCTGTCGTTGCTGGTGATCCATATACGGGTGCCTCCTTTGCGTACGCCCTGAGTGGTCGGAAGGTTCTCATGCCACACCTCCTGATGCAGGTGTCTACGGACATGCAGCTCATCAACTCTCGCTTCTCGAAAGAGCCTGATGATCCAGCGATGTGTCGAGCGCTGATCGACACCGGCGTCAGATACGTACTCGACTTCTCTGCGGGAGGCGACTTCATGAAGAACAATGCTGACTTCAGCGGATTGGAAGGGCTCGCCGGCTCTCCGTACGTCTCACTGGCGGCGGAAGACGGGGCCGCTCGGCTCTACCGGATCACGAGCTGTGGGTTCGGCTCGTGACGTCTATCGACATCGTCATACCTTTCTGGGGAGAACCCGCTTTGCTGTACGCCGCCGTCGAGTCAGTGCGTGCTCAGACGGATGCCATGTGGCGCCTGACTGTTATCGATGACTGCTACCCCGATGAGAGCGTCCCGAAGTACTTCAGCGATCTCGAGGATGACCGAGTCACGTATCTGCGCAACGAGAAGAACGTTGGTATCACGGAGAATTTCCGACGCGCAGTCAACCTGTCGCAAGCGGACTACCTCGTCATCCTGGGATGCGATGACATGCTGCTGCCGAACTACCTCGATGTCGCGCGCGAGACGATTGCCGCAGTGCCGTCGGCAGACGTCATTCAACTCGGCGTTCAAGTCATCAACGAGAGTGGGACGGTTGTTCTTCCCCTCGTTGATCGCGTCAAGCAGCGGGTTCTTGCGCCGAGGGGTCAGGGGGTCCGGGTACTCTCCGGAGAGGAGATGGCCACCAGCCTGATCCGAGGAGACTGGCTCTATTGGCCATCCCTGCTCTTTCGCCGCGACGCCCTGAACGCGGTGGACTTTCGCGACGAGTTTCCGATCATCCAGGATCTGGCGCTGCTCATGGATATCGCGTTCGGGGGAGGAACACTTGCGTTCAACCCGTCTCTCGCTTTCTCGTACCGGCGGCACACGGAGTCCGCATCGCAGAAGACTCTGTTGGACGGCGAGCGTTTTCGGGGGGAGCGGAAGTACTACGAGCTCGCCCGTCGAATCGCGAAGCAGAAGGGGTGGAAGCGGACCGAGGCGGTGGCTCGTCGGCGTTTGATGTCGCGGCTCCATGCCATCACTCAACTGCACATCGCGTTGTTCCGCGGTACCCCGGCCGGTCTTCGATCCACCGTCGCGCACATCCTCGCACCGTGATCGTCAGGAGCTCCCTCGGCAGTACTTGATAGGGTAGGTCGCCGTGCCCAAGGTTCTCGTAGATCTTCTTTCCTATACCGGGACCAAGGGGGGAATGGAGACCTACACACGCGAGCTGTATCGTCATCTCGGCGAGCTCGATGATACGTACGAGTACATCGGGTTCGTCAGCCGCGAGGGTGCGAGCCTAGATCTTCATTGGTTTCCTGGCGCGATTTTGAGATCGGGTATCAGCGGTGAGAATCGTTTCGCGTGGGCTTGGGGAGAGCTCGTGAGCGTTGCGAGGGCGGCGCGCGCGGTAGGTGCGGATCTGGTGCACTCTCCCGCGACGCTCGGGCCACGCAAGACAGTTATGCCGACGGTGCTGACGCTGCACGACATGCTCTACTGGAGTCATCCGGAGTTTATGTCGACCCCCCTTTTCACAGGCCCCGTCAAGTGGATGGAGAAGGTCGCTGCGCAGAACGCAGAACGCATCATCACCATCAGTCCTGAGTCTGCGGATGAGATCGTCAAGTACCTCGACGTCTCGCGTGGCCGCCTCGATGTCATCCCGCTGGCGGGTGCAACCCCGATCGGAGTGGATCGCAGCCTCGCCGGGTCGGAGGGACCGCTGATCATCGCGATGGGAAACCGGCGCCCACACAAGAACTGGTCGGCCTTGTTGCACGGTCTCTCACTCCTCCCAGAGGAGGCACGTCCGCGTGTCGTCATCACGGGAGGTCGCGGGGATGACCCGCTCGCGCCAATCGTTGGGGAGCTGGGGCTGAGCCGCTGGGTCGATCTGCGAGGCTGGGTCGATGAGTCTGAAGTTCGACGTCTCTACTCCACGGCGTCAGCCCTCGCGATCCCATCTCGAGCTGAGGGTTTCTCGTTGCCAACGCTTGAAGCAATGGCGGCTGGAGTTCCGGTTCTCTTGAGCGACATCAAGGTTCACCGACTCTAGAGGATCCCCGGGACCGAGCTCGAAT
>NZ_BADB01000395.1:0-1618 GCF_000333415.1 Microbacterium sp. B24
ATTCGAGCTCGGTCCCGGGGATCCTCTAGAGTCGGCCCAGGCACGCTTCACGCCCTCCCAGAGGGCGATCACCACGTGGCCACCGTCCAGCGGCAGCAGCGGAATGAGGTTGAAGACGAACAGTGCCAGGTTGAGCGAGCCCAACAGCCCGAGAATGGTGGCGACGCGGTTGAGCACCGGCGCATCGGTGGCCGCGGCCTCGCCGGCGAGCCGGCCGACGCCGACCACCGACAGCGGCCCGTTCGGATCGCGCGGAGCCCCGGTGATCATGTCGGACGCTGTCTGGTAGACCCGCGCCGGCAGTTGCCACATGATCCCGACGACCTGACCGGCCTGTTGCACCGCGGCGGCGGGACCTGCCCACAGCGGCTGGTGCACGTAGTCCGTCGTCGCAGTCATTCCGACGAAGCCGACGTCGGCGGTGACGGTGGTGCCGTCAGGCCCCGCGATCTGACGCTGGGCGAGCATCGGGGTGACCTGGAGGGTCTGCTCGACACCGTCGCGGCGAACGACGACAGCGATGGCACGGTTGGGCGAGGCCTGGATGATCGCCGACGCCTCCTCGAACGTCGACACCGATGTGCTGTCCACGGAGACGATCACGTCACCGGGCTGGATGCCGGCGGCCGCCGCGGGTGAGACGGGATCGTCCGCCGCGCACGCGGTCTGGGTCGATCCTGCGGGCAGCACGCACTGGTTGACAGCCGCGATGGTGGTCGTCGCGGTCTGCACACCGATGCCGCTGAAGACGATCGCGAAGAGGAGCATCGCCAGCAGAAGGTTCATCACGGGCCCGCCGAGCATGATGACGATCCGCCGCCACACCGGGAGTCCGTAGAAGGTGCCGGCGCGGTCCTCACCGTCGAGGGTCTCCTCGTTGGCGGCCCGCGCGTCCTGCACCATCGACGCGAAGAAGCCGGCGCGCCGCTGCGACGATGCCGCGGCCGCGACCGTCTGCGGGACCGGCGGATACATACCCGCCATGGAGATGTAGCCACCGAGCGGCAGCGCCTTCACGCCGTACTCGGTCTCGCCGATCCGACGTGACCACAGCGTGGGCCCGAGACCCACCATGTAGCGACCGACTCGCACGCCGAAGAGCTTGGCGGGCACGAGATGCCCGACCTCGTGGAGAGCGATGGATGCCGCGAGCCCCACGACCAGCAGCACGACGCCGACGATGAAGGCGATGAGGGTCACGAGCCAAGAGGGTACCGGTCGCCGCTTTGAGTTCGCTCAGCGCTCGAGTGCGCTCCGTCCCCGCGGCGCGCACGTCCCCGGCCCCGATAGGCTCGTCAGGTGCCCCAGCGATCGATGAGCCGCCGCGTGCGCGCTCTGCGCGGCACGAGCGCCGCCGCGATCGCCACCACGATCGCTTCGACCGGGCACACCTTCGGCGGCGCGGACGCGCCCCCGCTGTGGCTGATCGTCGCTGTCACGATCCTCGCGTCGCCGGTGGCCGTCGCGCTGGTCGGCCGGCGACGCAGTCTGCCGAGGACGGCCGCGGCCATCGCGGCGGCTCAGATCGCGCTGCACACGGTGTTCGCCGAGGTCGGCCCCGCGTCGCTGCCCGCGGCCGGCACCGGGCACGTGCACTGCGCGCTCACGGTCGGGCCGA
>NZ_BADB01000394.1:0-69 GCF_000333415.1 Microbacterium sp. B24
CTCGGCACGAACTACGGCGCCGTCGACGACCCCGACGACTCTAGAGGATCCCCGGGACCGAGCTCGAAT
>NZ_BADB01000393.1:0-6718 GCF_000333415.1 Microbacterium sp. B24
ACGGCATCCCACCCGCCCGGGACATCCGGGGAGGAACTACCGTCGACGACCTTCATAGCCCCGACGCTACCGGCAACCTCCGACATTCCTCGTCGGAGAGGCACCGAAAACCGCAGTTCAGGAGGAGATTCAGCCTCCCAGGACCATCATCCGCTCGGGATTCGGCAGCGGCACGAACCCGACCTTCTCGTACACGCCGTGGGCGTCGGCGGTCGCGAGCATGGTCCGCTTCAGTCCCCACGGCCGAACCGCGGCCGCGATCGTCTCGGCGAGCAGCGTTCCGACACCCGCGCCGCGTGCGGACGGCGTGACGAACACGTCGCACACCCACGCGAACGTCGCAGCATCGGTGACGACGCGCGCGTAGCCGACGAGTATGCCGTCGGCATCCAACGCCCCGAAGTTCAGCGACGCCCGGGCGGCGCGTTCGACGAGCTCACGGCTGCGCCCGAGCGCCCAATACGCCTCCTCGGAGAGCCAGCGGTGCACGAGGTCCAGGTCGATCTCGTCCAGCTCTGTCGTCACGCGCACACCGGTCATGTCGTCAGCATACGAGAGGAGCCCGGACGCACCCGCGGCATCCGCCGCCTGCCCCATCGAGTACCGTCGAACGGTGACTTCCGCGACCGATCCGACCGACACCTACACCGTGGCCACCGACGGCGCCTGCAAGGGCAACCCGGGACCGACCGGTTGGGCATGGGTCGGCGAAGACGGACACTGGGCGGCGGGCGCGATCCCGGTGGGCACGAACAACATCGGCGAGCTCATGGGGCTGCTGAAGGCGATCGAGGACCACGCGGACGTCGCACATCTCGTCGTGCAGGCCGACTCGAAGTACGCGATCGACACGTACTCCTCGTGGATGGATGCCCACCGCCGACGCGGCTGGAAGACCTCCACCGGAGCACCCACCAAGAACCGCGACCTGCTCGAACAGCTCATCGCCGCTCGCGACGCGCGGCGAGCGGCCGGTCTTCCCGACGTCGTGCTCGAGCACGTCCGCGGGCACCGCGGACACATCCTGAACGAATGGGCCGACGAACGCGCCGTCCGCGGCGCCGAGCACGCCGCGAAGGGCACCGCGAGTGCGTGGTCGTCGTTGGGCGGCCTGCACCCTCAGCTCGACGTGTCCGCAGCACCGAAGAAGAAGCGCTAGTCCTGGGTCGTCCCCTCGAACAGGCCGATGTGGTTGCCGTCGGGGTCGACGATCACTGCCCACCAGCTCTTCGCCGTGATCGGCTGCTTGCCCATGGCGACCGTCGCCCCGGCGGCCTCGGCCTTGGCGATGGTGTCGTCGATCGAATCGACCTCGACGTACGAACGCGGCTGGGTGAACCCCTCGCTACGCGGGGCGAGTCCGCCGCCGCTGATGCCGTTGGGGGCCGACCACATCGGGTAGCCCTCGAAGCCGGGCGGCTCCGCGATCTGCCAGCCGAACAGCTCGGAGTAGAACGCCGCCGCCGTCGCCACGTCCGCGACCGGGATGTCGATGTGCGTGATGTCGCCGTGTGCCATGAGGGCCCCCTTCGTCGCGCACAGTCTTCGCCACCGGGGGTGCGCCCGCAAGAGGGTCACATCTTGCGCGTCAACCGTTCACACGCGTCCAGCGCCGGCCGCTGCCCGGCGACCAGTCGGGGGCGGGCTTCTGCGAGCGGCATCCAGGCCACGCGGTCGATCTCGGGAAAGCTCTGACGGCGTCCCGACCGCGGCGGCCACTCCATCTCGAACGCGCCGAACACGAGCGCGGCGCGGTCGGCATCGGAGGCGAGGAATCCCGTGCCGTCGCCACAGAACACCGTGACGGACTTCGCCCCCGAAGAGTACGCGAAGGTGCCGAGCTCGACATACGGGACATCCGGCGGATCGACACCGAGTTCTTCGTGGAACTCGCGCGCGGCGGCATCCCTCGCCGACTCCGACCGCGGGTCGAATTCTCCCTTGGGGATCGACCAGGCCCCCTCGTCCTTACGCGCCCAGAACGGACCGCCCATATGTGCGACGAGCGCCGACACCGTGCCGTCCGGATCGGTCCGGTACAGCAGGATGCCGGCGCTCGTCGTGACCATCGTCAGACGACGTCTCTCATCGTGAGAGCGCTCAGAGCGGACGCGAGGCGGGCGAGACCGTGTAGGTCTCTTCGGGGTCGGTGACCGCGGCGGGGGCGAGGGCCTCATCGATCGCCGACATCACCTCGGCATCGAGGACGACGCCGGACGCCTTGACCGAGTCCTCGAGCTGCTCGGGGCGCGAGGCGCCCACGAGCGCCGCCGAGACGTTCGGGTTCTGCAGCACCCACGCGATCGCCAGCTGCGGCATGGTGAGGCCCGCCTGCTCGGCGATCGGCTTGAGCTTCTGCACGGCGGCGAGCGTGTCGTCCTGCAGGAAGCGCTTGATGAAGTTCGCCCCGCTCTTCTCGTCGGTCGCCCGCGAGCCCTCGGGAACGGGCTGACCGGGCAGGTACTTGCCGCTGAGCACGCCCTGCGCCATCGGCGACCAGACGATCTGCGAGATGCCGAGCTCCTCGGAGGTCGGCACGACCTTGCCCTCGATGACGCGCCAGAGCGCCGAGTACTGCGGCTGGTTGCTCACGAGCTGGAAGTTCAGCTCCTTGGCGAGTGCGGCGCCCTCGCGCAGCTGCTCGGCCGTCCACTCGCTGACGCCGATGTAGAGGGCCTTGCCCTGGCGCACGATGTCGGCGAACGCCTGCATCGTCTCCTCGAGCGGGGTCTCGTAGTCGAAGCGGTGCGCCTGGTACAGGTCGACGTAGTCGACGTTCAGCCGGCGGAGCGAGCCGTGGATGCCGTCGAAGAGGTGCTTGCGCGACAGACCCTGGTCGTTCGGGCCCTTCTTGCCGATCGGCCAGTAGACCTTCGTGAAGACCTCGTAGTCGGTGCGCTCGAGGCCCTTCAGTGCGTCGGCCAACACGACCTCCGCGGCGGTGTTGGCGTAGGCATCCGCGGTATCGAACGACGTGATGCCGAGATCGAGTGCCTTGTGCACGGTGGCGATGGCGGCGTCGTTCTCCACCTGGGAGGCGTGGGTCACCCAGTTGCCGTAGGTGATCTCCGAAACCTTGAAGCCGCTGTTGCCGAGATAGCGATAGTTGACCATGACTCCACGCTACTGCCGCCGCCGATGCACGGGGCCAGCCTTGACAGGACGCGTCGACGGGTTCAGTCGACGGGCACGGATGCCGCGACCGCGCGGTCTTCCTCGGTGGCGACGAGCTGGCCGCACGCGCCGTCGATCTCCTTGCCGCGGGTGTCGCGGAGGGTCGTCGGAATGCCGGCTTCGTTGAGGCGGCGCACGAACTCGCGCTGCACCTCCTTCTCGGAGGCCGTCCACACCGACCCCGGCGTCGGGTTCAGCGGAATCGGGTTCACGTGCACCCAGCCGCGGCCGCGCTCGTTGAGCTTCGTCGCGAGCAGATCGGCGCGCCACGCGTGGTCGTTCATGTCCTTGATCAGGGCGTACTCGATCGACACGCGGCGGCCGGTCTTCTCGAAGTAGCCGCGCGCGGCATCCAGCGCCTCGTCGACCTTCCAGCGCGAGTTGATCGGGATCATCTCGTCGCGCAGCTGGTCGTCGGGAGCGTGGAGGGACAGCGCGAAGGTCACCGGGATGTCCTCTGCGGCGAGTTTGTTGATCGCCGGCACGAGGCCCACGGTCGACACCGTCACGCCGCGAGCGCTCATCCCCAGGCCGTGATCCTTATCGACCATCGTGCGGACGGCCTGCATCACCCGGTTGTAGTTGGCGAGGGGCTCCCCCATCCCCATGAAGACGATGTTGGTGACGCGCTCGTCGGCGTGCTCGGCGGGGCCCAGCTCACCGGCACGGATCGCCGCGTTCGCCCGGACGACCTGCTCGATGATCTCCGCCGCCGACATGTTGCGGGTGAGCCCCGCCTGACCGGTCGCGCAGAACGGACAGTTCATGCCGCACCCCGCTTGCGACGACACGCACAGCGTGATGCGACCGGGGTAGCGCATGAGCACCGATTCGACGAGCGCCCCGTCGTGCAGCTTCCAGAGGAACTTGATCGTGTCGCCGCGGTCGGTCTCCAGCCGTCGCACCTCGGTGAGCAGGTGGGGCAGCAGGCCCGCGACGAGCTCCTCCCGACCGGATGCCGGGAGGTCGGTCATCGCGGCGGGATCCGACGTGTAGTGCTGGAAGTAGTGCTTCTCGACCTGCTTCGCCCGGAACCCCGGCAGCCCCAGCTCCTTGACCTTCTCGACGCGCTGCTCGGGCGTGAGGTCGGCGAGGTGCACGGGCGGCATCCCCCGCTTGGGTGCGGCGAACTGCAGGAGCGGCTTGCCGTCGGCGTCGAGCCGCTGGGTCCAGCCTTCCGCGCGCGGGCGCACCTGACGGGGACGGGTGGTGCGCACGGGGCTGGACTCGGTCATGTCTCCAGGGTACCGACGCCGCCTGGATGAGCGGCGGGCGGACGCATCGTCGATTCCCGCACGGTGAGGCGACCATCGACCCAGCCGATGGGAAGAGGGTCGGTGATGCCGCCCACGAACGCACCGTGCTCGTCGAGGTTGTGGAAAGCGAACAGCAGCCACTGGCCGTCGTCGCGCCGTCGGAGCAGCCGCCCGACGTAGAGGCTCGCGTCTGTGAGGGGGTAGGCCTCCTCGACCTCGAACGGCCCGAGCACGCTCGCCGCGGGAACCGCCCACGTCCCGGCGCGTTCGGCGGCGCGGGCCGGCATCGCGTGCTCCGCCAGGCAGGAGAACAGCAGCACGGGCCGCCCGTCGACGACCTCGACCTGCATGACCTCGAGCTGTCCGAAGCCCCGCTCGCTGGGCGCCGACAGCGGCGGTCGCAGCTCCCACGTCTTCAGGTCGGGCGACCAGGCGTGGCCGATGACGCCGCGGCCGAAGGCCGGACCCTCGGGGGCACGGGCGGTCACCAGCATGTGCCAGCCGTCGCCATCGGGGTCGGCGAACACCCAGGGGTCGCGGAACGCCTCGTCGTGCCAGTCACCGTCGGCGAGCGTCTCGTACCAGGGGCCGGATGCCGACAGCAGCGGCCCCGGCACCTTCGTCCACACCAGGAGGTCGGGCGAGGTCGCACAGCCGATCCGCTGCACGTTCTTGCCGTCGGGAGCCAGCGACGACCCGGTGTAGAAGAGGTACCAGAGCCCGTCGCCGCCGCGGACGGTCGAGCCGGTCCAGGTCGCGAGATCGTCGAAGCTGCCCGCCTCGCCGCGGACGATGGCGTCGGCGACCGGCGTCCACGTGATGAGGTCGTCGGACACGGCGTGGCCGACCGAGGCCCGGTAGTGGCGCGCGTCCGGATCGTGCAGGGCGCGCGAGGCATAGAGGAAGAAGAGGTGGTAGGTCTCACCGTCGTCGGCGAACCAGTAGTCCCAGACCCAGGAGGAGGAGAGGTCGAACATGTGCGCTTAGCCCTTCACTCCGCTGGCCGCGATGCTGCTGACGAACGCGCGCTGGAAGACGAGGAACACGATGAGGACGGGGAGCGTGATCAGCGAGGTGTAGGCCATGACCTCTCCCCACGCCGTGTTCAGTTGGAAGAAGTACTGCATCCCGACCATCACGGGCCGCAGGCCCTCCTTCTGCACCACCATGAGCGGCCACAGGTACTGGTTCCACGCGGGAAGGAACGTGAGGATCGCGACGGTCGCGAACGCCGGCCCCGACAGCGGCACGATGATGCGGCGGTAGACGGTGAACCAGCTGGCGCCGTCGATGCGCGCCGCCTCATCGAGCGAGGCCGGGATCGTCGAGAAGTACTGCGCGAACAGGAAGATCGAGAACGCGTTGGCGATGAACGGCACGATCTGCACCTGGTAGGTGTTCAGCCAGCCGAAGTCGTACTTCAGCACGCCGCCTTCCATCACCAGAGTCGGCAGGTGGGACACCCAGTAGACCATCGGCACGGCGATCGTCTCGAACGGCACGATGAGGGTCGCGATGATCAGCGCCATCACGACGAGGCGCCCCTTCCACCTCAGTCGCGACAGAGCGAAGCCGGCCATCGAGTTGACGATGAGCCCCAGTCCCACGGTCAGCACAGTGACCAGCACCGAGTTGAACATGAACTGGGCGACGGGAACGCGGTCGAAGACGCCGAAGTAGTTGTCGAGGCTGATGTCGCCGACGGGGAGGAAGGCCGCCGGTGAGTTGACGTCGCGCAGGATCTGCGCGTCGGGCTTGAGGCTCGAGACGAACATGAAGACGAGCGGGAAGAGGAAGAGCACGCCGAAGCCGCTCATCACGACGTACATGAGGATCTTCCCGATGCACCGACGACGGCGCTCGCTCGCGTCTTTGCGCACGGGGCGCGGCGCGGATGCCGGGGCGGACGCCGGAGCCGGGGCGGGGGTGACAGTGGCGGTCATGACTCAGTCCTTGTCTCGCGTGAGCCGGCGCTGGATGAGCGCGATGATCAGTACCGCGACAAAGAAGATCAGCGAGATCGCCGCGGCGTATCCGATCTCCTGCTGCTGGTAGCCCTTGCGCACGGCGTGGTAGACGATCGTGGAGGTCGAGCCGGTCGGCCCGCCCTGCGTCATGACGTCCACCTGCACGAACAGTCCGAGCGCGGCGATCGTGATCGTGACGAGGACGAAGACCATGGTGGGACGCAAGCCCGGCCAGGTGACGCTCGTGAACTGGCGCCAGGGGCTCGCGCCGTCCATCTTCGCGGCCTCGTAGAGGACTCTAGAGGATCCCCGGTACCGAGC
>NZ_BADB01000392.1:0-20710 GCF_000333415.1 Microbacterium sp. B24
GCGGCGCGCAGCGTCCGCAGCAGCGCGGCGATGCGCGCGTTCGCGGCGGTCATGAACGCCGCGTACATCGCGATGAGCCGCTCCGGATCGGGCTCCGCGATGATCTGCTGCATCGGGTCGGTGTCGTTCAGCGACGCCCAGCCCTCACGATCCGCAAGGGCGCGCTCGTACGCCGCGGCCAGGAGCGCATGCTTGGGCCCGTGCAGATTGACCGTCTGCACCGACACGCCCGCCGCAGCGGCGATCGCCTTCAGCGACGTGGCGGCGTAGCCGTCGCGGACGAACAGCTTCGCGGCGGCATCCACGATCCGCGCCCGCGTCGCCGCCGCTTCGGCCTCGCGCAACGGCGACGCGTACGGCTTTCTCCCGCTCATCGTGCCCCCTTCGACGTCCACTGTAGTCGGTATTGACTAGATTGACGATCTAATGAATAGTGTGACGCACAACCCATTTCCCGAGAGGAATCCTCGTGCCGTCTCTCCTTGCCGCCCCTGCCGCGGCCCGCATACAGGTCCGGCGCCGTGGCTGCTGAACGCCTTCCGGCGACCGGATCACCCACCGAGCCCGACGCCGACCCCCGGTCGGGCTCGTGGGGATGCGACACCGCCGACGTCGTGATGTTCCACCGTTTCCTGCGCATGGTCTTCCGCGATGCGGGGAGCGTCGTCGACGCCGTGGCCGACGGCGACCGCCGCCGCACGACGCTCGCCGTGCGGCATCTGCGCCAGATCGCCCACGCACTGGAGAGCCACCACCACGGCGAGGACATGTTCCTCTGGGACGACCTCGAGCGGCGCTCACCGGCGTGCGCCCTCCACGTCGGGCAGATGCGCGCCCAGCACGCAGAGATCGAGAAGCACCTGACCGCTCTCGGCGCGAGCGTCGACGCCTGGCGTGCCAGCGCGCGACGCCGCGAGGCCATCGCGGTGCGGGAGCAGCTCGACCGTCTCACTGCGGCGCTCGACGATCATCTCGGCCAGGAAGAGATCGACATTCTGCCGGTCGCCGCCACGTCCTTCACGCCGGCGGAGTGGGGGCGCCTCGAACACCACGGACGGCGCACGGTGCCGCCGCGGTGGCTGTTCATCCAGCTGGGATTCATGCTCGAGTCCATGCCTGCCGCCGAGCAGGGGGCGTTCCTTCGGGCACTGCCCGCTCCCGCCCGAGCCGCCTGGAGGCTGGTCGGACGCTCGTCGTTTCGCAGACACCGCGCCCGCTTGTTCCCGGCGAGGAGAACCACGACATGAAGAGTCTCACCTGGTGGTATCGCGTGACGGGCGTGGTCTACGTTCTTCTCGGTCTCAGCTGGCTCCCCGTCGTCACCATGGCCACGGTGAGCCAGAAGATCCCCGACTTCGACGGTACCCCCGGGGGCACCGCAGTGACGGGGTTCGCCGACTGGATGCTGGTGTTCAGCCTCGACCTGTTGGTTCTCGGCGCGTTCCTCCTGGTCGGCTCACGCCGCCCGATGGCCTGGCTGCCGCTGCTCTGGCTGACGATCGCGCTGGGCGTCGTCCGCGGCATCGCCGACGACGTCTACATGATCGCGCGCGGGTACCCACCCCTGCCGTTCCTCGGGTTCATCATCCTGCACGCGGCGATCATCGCGTGGGGAGCGCTCGCCTGGCGCGGCGTGCGAAGACAGACCGGCGCCCGACTCAGTCCGCGCTGAGAGCACCGACCTCGACGCGCAGCAGTCCCGCGACGGCTCGTCGCAGCGGCGAGACGGGATCGATGTCCGACCCCCACCCCACGAGCCCGTGGGCACCGAGCCCGTCGATCATCGCCAGCAGATGCCAGGCGAGCGGCTCCGGATCGGCCATCGGAATCACCCCGGCATCCATTCCCCGCGCGATCTCGGCGGCGATCACGGCACGCCAGGCATCCATCGCCGTGCGCACCCGCTCGGCGAGCGGGGCGTTGCGCGTGCCGAGCGCCCACGCCTGCACCCAGACGAGCGTGACGTCCCGGCGGTGCGGGTCGAGCGTCTCGCGCAGCATCGCCCCCAGTCGTGCCGGCGCGGGCGCGTCGGGAAGCAGCGCGCGCACCTCGTCGAGCTCGGCCGAGACGATGTCGAAGAACGTGTCGGCGACGAGGTCGTCCATGCTCGGGATGTAGTGGGCGACCAACCCCGGAGGCCACGCCCACCCGCGCGGCGACGGCACGCAGCGTGACCGCGTCCAGCCCCTCGGCGAGCGCGAGCTCGCGCGCGGCGCCCGCGATCTGATCGCGCCTCTGATCGGCGCTCATCCGCGCCCGTCCGGCAGTTGACGTCGACGGCATCCGCTCGCTACCCTCCGATGAGTTGATCATGTGATCAATAAGCTACTCCAGGGCCGGACGAGAGTCGAGGATGCCGATGAGCTGGCGGATGCCGAGCGAGACCGCGCCGCACGCGCGCACATGGATGGCCTTCCCCGTGGAGGGACCTACGCTCGGCGACAGCGCCGCCGAGCGCGAGGAGGGCTACGCCGCGTGGACGGAGGTCGCCGCCGCCATCGCCCGGTTCGAGCCGGTGACGATGATCGTCGATCCCGCCGAGACGGCGCGCGCACGGCGGATGCTGCCCGGCGAGGTCACGATCCTCGAGGCGCCGGTCGACGAGTTCTGGATGCGCGATCACGGCCCGACCTTCGTCGTGGACGACGAGCGCCCCGGCATCCTGGGCGCCGTCGACTGGATCTTCAACGGCTGGGGCGCACACGACTGGGCGCGCTGGGAACGCTCTGCCGAGCACGCCCGCATCGTCGCGGCCGAGGTCGGCGCAGAACTCATCTCCTCGACGCTGGTCGCCGAAGGCGGAGGCTTCCACGTCGACGGCGAGGGCACCGTGCTGCTCACCGACACGGTGCAGCTCGACCCGCGCCGCAACCCCTACGCCGATCGCGCGCGCGTCGAGGCGGAGTTCGCCCGCACCCTCGGCACGACGACGGCGATCTGGCTTCCGCGCGGCCTCACCCGCGACTACGACGATTTCGGCACGAACGGCCACGTCGACATCGTGGCGACCTTCCCCTCTCCGGGCCGCGTGCTGCTGCACACCCAGCGCGATGCGGCACACCCCGACCACGCCGTCAGCGCGGCGCTGCGCGAGCTGCTCGCCGGCCAGACCGATGCCGCCGGACGCCGCCTCGAGATCGTCGAGCTGCCCGCGCCGGCGACCCTGCGCGACGACGAGGGCTTCGTCGACTGGAGCTACGTCAACCACCTCGTCGTCAATGCCGGCGTCATCGCCTGCGGCTTCGGTGAGGACAGAGCGGATGCCGAGGCCCGCGCGATCCTGGCCGATGCGTACCCGGGGCGCGAGATCGTCACGGTCGACGCCCGCCCGATCTTCGCGCGCGGCGGCGGCATCCACTGCATCACTCAGCAGCAGCCGGCGCTCGGCGGGCAGGAGGTCCGGCGATGATCGACGTCGTCGAAGCCTCGATCGCCGAGCTGCGCACCGCCCTCGAGACGGGGCGCACGACCGCCGTCGAGCTCGTCGAGGCCTACCTCGCGCGCATCGACGCCTACGACGGACCCGACACCGCGACCGCGCTCAACGCGGTCGTCGTGCGCAACCCCGACGCGCACGCGGAAGCAGCCGCCTCCGACGCCCGCCGCGCCCGCGGCGAGGTGCTCTCGCCGTTGGACGGCATCCCGTATACCGCGAAGGACAGCTACCTCGTCCGCGGGCTGACCGCGGCATCCGGCTCGCCCGCCTTCGCCACGCTCGTCGCGCAGCGCGACGCCTTCACGATCGAGCGGCTGCGCGCCGGGGGTGCCATCTGCCTGGGGCTGACCAACATGCCGCCGATGGCCGGCGGCGGCATGCAGCGCGGGCTCTACGGCCGCGCCGAGAGCCCCTACGCCGCCGATTGGCTCACCGCCCCGTTCGCCTCGGGCTCCTCGAACGGCTCCGGAACGGCGACGGCGGCCTCGTTCGCCGCGTTCGGCCTCGGCGAAGAGACCTGGTCGAGCGGACGCGGGCCGGCCTCGAACAACGCGCTGTGCGCCTACACACCCTCGCGCGGCGTCATCTCCACACGCGGCAACTGGCCGCTGGTGCCCACGCAAGACGTCGTCGTGCCGCACGCGCGCACGATGGCCGATCTGCTGGAGATCCTCGACGTCATCGTCGCGGACGACCCCGACACGCGCGGCGACTTCTGGCGGACACAGCCGTGGGTGCCGCTGCCGCGCCCGTCCGCGGTGCGCCCCGCGTCGTACCCCGCCCTGGCCGACGGCGCGACGCCTGCGGGACGGCGGATCGGCGTACCCCGCATGTACATCAACGCCGACCCGGATGCCGGGACCGCTCCGACACCCGGCATCGGCGGGCCGACCGGACAGCGCATCGAGACGCGCGCGTCGATCATCGCGCTGTGGGAGAAGACCCGCGCGGCGCTGACCGCCGCCGGGGCGGAAGTCGTCGATGTCGACTTCCCGGCCGTGTCGAACTACGAAGGCGACCGGCCCGGAGCGCCGACGATCTTCACCCGGGGGCTCGTGACCCGCGCCTACCTGGATCGCGAGATCCTCGACCTGTCGGCGTGGTCGTGGGACGACTTCCTCGCCGCCAACGGCGACCCGAAGCTGCACACGCTCGCCGACGTCGACGGCGCGCTGATCTTCCCGCACCCCGCCGGCGCCCTCCCCGACCGCTACGACGGCTTCGACGACGACCTGCCGAGCTATCCCGACTGGGTGCGAGCGCACCCGGGCATCACCTGGCGCGACATGCCCGAGCTCGAAGACGGCCTTCGCGGCCTGGAGCGCACGCGAGAGGTCGACCTGGAGGAGTGGATGGACGGCCTCGGCCTCGACGCCGTCGTCTTCCCCGCCGTCGCCGATGTCGGCCCCGCCGACATGGACGTGAACCCCGCCTCCGCCGACCTCGGTTGGCGCAACGGCGTCTGGGTCGCCAACGGCAACCTCGCGATCCGCCACCTCGGCATCCCGACGGTGACCGTTCCGCTCGGGCTGATGGACGACATCCGGATGCCGGTGGGACTCACGATCGCCGGGCGCTCCGGCGACGATGCCGCCCTGCTGCGGCTCGGGTGCGCGATCGAGACACTGACCGACGAGCGGCCGGTGCCGCCGCGGACTCCCGCCCTCCCGGTATCCACCCCCGCCCCTTCTTCCTCCGAGGATCATTCATGACCGATGCCGCCCGTATGCACGACGTCACCGCCGAGACCCGGCGCATCGTCGACCTGGTGCTCGACTACTCGCGCGAGCGCCTGCTCGCCCAGGACACCCCGCTGGACAAGCCGCTGCCCGCCGCGGAACTCAGCCGACTGGCGGGGCGGACGATCTCCGAAGAGGGGGTCGGCGCCGAGCGTGCGCTCGGCGTGTTCACGCACGTGCTGGCCCCCGCCTGCATCACGACCGACGACCCGCGGTACCTCTCGTTCATCCCGACCGCGCCCACGAAGGCGGCCGCGGCCTTCGACCTCGTCGTGTCGGCGAGCGCCCTCTACGGCGGCTCTTGGCTGGAGGGCGCCGGCGCCGTGCACGCCGAGAACGAGGTGCTGCGCTGGCTGGCCGACGAGTTCGGCCTGCCGGCATCCGCGGGAGGCGTCTTCGTGCAGGGCGGCACGCTCGGCAACCTGTCCGCGCTCGTCGCCGCGCGCGAGGCGGCGCGCGCGCACCGGACCGACACCGGTGCCGCCGCGCCGACCCGCTGGGCGGTCGTCTGCAGCTCGCAGGCGCACTCCTCGATCGCGTCGGCGGCGCGCGTCATGGACGTCGACGTCATCACGGTGCCGACGGATGCCGACGGCGTGCTGCGCGGCGAGGCCGTCGCGGCGGTGCTCGCCGACGTGCACGAGCAGGTCTTCGCCGTCGTCGCGACGGCCGGCTCGACCAACTTCGGCATCGTCGACGACATCGACGGTGTCGCGGCGGCAGCCCACGCCCACGGGATCTGGCTGCACGTCGACGGCGCCTACGGCCTCGCCGGCATGCTCTCGCCCCTCGCCCGCCACCTGTACGCCGGAGTCGAGCAGGCCGACTCGGTGATCGTCGATCCGCACAAGTGGCTGTTCGCCCCGTTCGATGCGTGCGCGCTCATCTACCGCGACCCCGAGCAGGGCCGACGCGCGCACACCCAGCACGCGGAGTACCTCGACACCCTGACCGACCGCTCCGACTACAGCCCCTCCGACTACGCCGCACACCTCACCCGTCGCGCCCGCGGCCTGCCGCTGTGGTTCTCGCTGGCCACGCACGGCGCGGCCGCGTACCGCGAGGCCGTCAGCGCCTCGATCGTGCTGGCCCGGCGGATCGCGGATGAGATCGAGGCGCGCTCCGGCTTCTCGCTGGTGCGCCGGCCGCAGCTGGGCGTGGTCGTGTTCGAGCGCGACGGCTGGACGCGCGCCGACTACGAGGCCTGGTCGCAGCGCCTCCTCGACGTGCAGCACGCGTTCGTGACGCCGTCCAGCCACGATGGCCGCCCCAACGCCCGGTTCGCGATCCTGAACCCCCGCACCACGTTCGACGACCTCACCGGCATCCTCGACACCATGCACTGAGCGCCGCACGTCGCACGGGAGCCCGCCCGGTGACGTCTGAATCAGTCTTGATTATTCACTGCCGCGATTGATATCGTCGCCGATCATGCCTCAAACGACGGAAACCGCACCTTCGCGCCGACAGCCGCTGGATGCCGCATCCAAAGCGATCATCGAGCAGCTGCAGGAGGACGGGCGCCGACCCTACGCCGAGATCGCGAAGGCCGTCGGCCTCAGCGAGGCCGCCACGCGCCAGCGCGTACAGAAGCTCGTCGACCAGGGCGTGATGCAGATCGTGGCCGTCACCGACCCGCTCCAGCTCGGCTTCGCCCGTCAGGCGATGATCGGCATCCGGGTCGCCGGCGACACCCGCGGCATCGCCGCGCGGCTGTCGACCCTGCCCGGCATCAGCTATGTGGTGTCGACGGCGGGCTCGTTCGATCTGCTCGTCGAGGTCGTCTGCGAGAACGACGACGACCTCATGGACCTGCTCAACGAGCAGATCCGCGCCCTTCCCGAGGTGGTCTCGACCGAGACCTTCGTCTACCTCAAACTCCACCGTCAGCTCTACAACTGGGGGACACGATGACCATCGACGACGCCGACCTGCAGGCCAAGGCCCGCGACCACCTCTGGATGCACTTCGCACGCCAGTCGGTGATGACCGAGGGCGCCGGCGTGCCCATCATCGTCAAGGGCGAGGGCCACCATATCTGGGACTCGCGCGGCAAGCGCTACATCGACGGGCTCGCGGGCCTGTTCGTCGTCAACGCCGGCCACGGACGCTCCCGCATCGCCCAGGCCGCGGCGAAACAGGCGGAGG
The DNA here is from genome assembly GCF_000333415.1 of Microbacterium sp. B24. Lineage (NCBI taxonomy): Bacteria > Bacillati > Actinomycetota > Actinomycetes > Micrococcales > Microbacteriaceae > Microbacterium > Microbacterium sp. B24. Next base: position 7,324 of record NZ_BADB01000392.1, read on the forward strand.
AGCTCGCGTTCTTCCCGCTCTGGTCGTACGCACACCCCTCGGGCATCGAGGCCGCCGACCGCATCGCGAACCTCGCGCCCGGCGACCTCAACCACGTCTTCTTCTCCACGGGCGGCGGCGAGGCGGTCGAGACCGCGTTCAAGCTCGCCAAGCACTACTGGAAGCTGCAGGGAAAGCCCACCAAGCACAAGGTCATCTCCCGTGCCATCGCGTACCACGGCACCACGCAGGGCGCCCTCGCGATCACCGGCCTGCCCGTCATGAAGCACATGTTCGAGCCCGTCACCCCGGGCGGCTTCCGCGTGCCCAACACCAACTACTATCGAGCCGCGGAGGCCGGCTTCGGCGGGGGGACGCCCGAGGAGTTCGGCCTGTGGGCGGCCGACCGCATCGAGCAGATGATCCAGTTCGAGGGTCCCGAGACGGTCGCCGCCGTGTTCCTCGAGCCCGTGCAGAACGCGGGCGGATGCTTCCCCGCTCCCGCGGGCTACTTCCAGCGGGTGCGTGAGATCTGCGACCGCTACGATGTGCTGCTCGTCTCCGACGAGGTCATCTGCGCCTTCGGGCGCCTGGGCCACTATTTCGGCGCGCAGGCCTACGACTACCAGCCCGACATGATCACGTTCGCGAAGGCCGTCACCAGCGGCTACGCGCCGCTGGGCGGCACGATCGTGAGCGACCGCGTCTACGAGCCCTTCGCGCACGGCGATCTGTCGTTCCCGCACGGCTACACCTTCGGCGGCCACCCCGTGTCCGCTGCCGTCGCCCTGGAGAACCTCGACGTGTTCGAGGAGGAGAAGCTGCTGGAGAACGTCCGCGAGAACTCGCCCGTCTTCCGCGCCACGCTCGAGAAGCTCCTCGACCTGCCGATCGTCGGCGACGTGCGCGGCGACGGCTACTTCTTCGGCATCGAGCTGGTCAAGGACAAGGCCACGAAGGAGACCTTCGACGACGACGAGTCGGAGCGGCTGCTGCGCGGCTTCCTCTCCAAGGCGCTGTTCGACGCGGGCCTGTACTGCCGCGCCGACGATCGCGGCGACCCGGTGATCCAGCTCGCTCCGCCGCTGACCATCGGCCCGGCCGAGTTCACCGAAATCGAGCAGATCCTGCGCTCCGTGCTCACAGAAGCCTGGTCCCGCCTCTGACCCCCCTCCCCCACCCCGCCGAGCCGCCATCTTCTCGCCGAGCCGCCATGTTTCGACACGCGAAAACATGGCGGCTCGGCAGAAACGTCGCGGCTCGCGAGCTTGGTGGGCGAGGTCAGGCGAGGATGCGGGTGTCGATGACCTCGCCGCCGCGGATCGACAGACCCGCACGCAGCGAGGCGTCGGCCTCGAGCGCCGCATCGGTGCCTCGATCGGCGAGCGCGAGCGTGTACCGCAGCGTCGCGTTGGTGAGAGCGAGGGTCGAGGTCAACGGCACCGCTCCCGGCATGTTGGCAACGGCGTAGTAGATGGCGTCGTGCACCCGGTAGGTCGGATCGGTGTGCGTGGTCGCATGCGTCCCCTCGAAGCAGCCACCCTGGTCGACCGCGATGTCCACGAGCACCGAGCCCGGCCGCATGCGCTCGACCATGTCGAGCGTCACGAGCTTGGGCGCCGCCGCGCCGGGCACCAGCACCGAGCCGATGACGAGGTCGGCGTCGGCGACGAGGTCGGCAATCGTCGAACGCGTCGACACGCGCGTGTCGACGCGGCCGTCGAAACGCTCGTCGAGCCGGCGCAGCTGCGGGATCGACAGGTCGACGATGGTCACGTGCGCGCCGAGTCCCACGGCCATCTGTGCGGCGTGGGTGCCGGCGACGCCGCCGCCGATCACGACGACACGGCCGCGCGGTGTGCCGGGCACGCCGCCGAGCAGGATGCCGCGTCCCCCGGCCGGACCGAGCAGCTGCTGCGCGCCCACCTGCACCGACAGTCGGCCGGCGATTTCGCTCATCGGGGCCAGCAGCGGCAGCGACCGGTCGGGCAGCTGCACCGTCTCGTAGGCGATGGCGGTGGTACCGGCATCCAGGAGAGCGGTCGTCAGCGCCGGCGCGGCGGCCAGATGCAGGTAGGTGAACAGCGTCAGGTCCGAGCGCAGGAAGCCGTACTCGGGCGCGATCGGCTCCTTGACCTTCACGAGAAGGTCCGCGCCGCCCCAGACTTCGGCGGCCTCGGCCACGATCTCGGCCCCAGCGGCGCGATAGGCGTCGTCGCTGAAACCCGACCCGACGCCGGCTCCGCTCTGGATGAGCACCCGGTGGCCGTGTGCAGAGAGCTCGTCGACCCCCGTGGGCGTCATGCCGACGCGGCGCTCACTGTCTTTGATCTCTGTGGGAACACCGATGATCATGGGCGGGACTCCTTCGACATGGTCCGCGGGAAAGGGAGTGGAGCGGTGCAGCGCGATCACGATGTCAGTCCGCCCGGCTCTCGACAAGGGCCGCCGAAGATTCGTTCAAACTTGCGGATCTCGTCGAACTATGCTCGGCACATGTCCACTTCTGCCGCGAATTCTTCGCTGGATGCCGCCGATCTCCGACTCATCGACGAGTTGCGCGACGATGCCCGCCAGCCGCTGAGTCGTCTTGCGGCGACCCTGGGCGTCGCGGCGTCGACCGTGCACGCACGCATCTCGCGCCTCGTATCGCGCGGGGTGATCCGTCGCTTCACGATCGACGTCGATCCGGGAGCACTGGGGTACCGCACCGAGGCTCTGGTCTCGGTGCGGATCCGCCCGGGGGCACGCGCGCAGCTGACCCGCTTCGCCGAGGAGCTGCGCACCCACCCCGACGTCGCCCAGTACTTCTATGTCGCCGGCGCGGAGGACTTCGTGATCCACTTCCGCGGGCGCGACAGCGCCGACCTGCGCTCTTTCGTCACCGACCACCTCTCCACGCACTCCATCGTCGCGGCGACCAACACGAGCCTCATCTTCGAGCGCACCGACGGGCTACGCGGGGTCTGAGCCCACACCCTTCGTCCGCGAACGGGCGATCCCCGGTCGAATCGTCCGAACATGGTGCCCACGCGTCATCGGAGGTGACGGCGACGCTACACAAACGAAACAGGGCGACCCTAGTATTCGAGCACCCGAAACACCTCACCATCAGGAGGAATCACGAACGAGTCACTGGCCGCCACGTCGGCATCCTCTCGCTCCGCCACCCTTGCGCGCTCTCTGGGAGTCTGGTCCATCGTCGGTCTCGGCCTCGGCTACATGACTCCGACGGTCGTGTTCGACACCTTCGGCAATGTCGCCGTGGAGACCAACAACGTCGTCCCCGCCGCCTACGCGCTCGCCCTCGTCGTCATGGGCTTCACCGCGATCAGCTACGGCAAGATGGTCGGCGTCATCCCGAGCGCCGGCTCCGCGTACACCTACGTCCGCGAGTCGATGCACCCGAGCCTCGGCTTCCTCGTCGGCTGGACGTCGCTCATCGACTACCTGCTGCTGCCGATGGTCAACGCCCTGATCCTGCGCAGCTACATGGAGGCGCTCTTCCCCGACATCCCGGGATGGGTGTGGGTCGTGGCCTTCACCGCGGGCGTCACCGGGATCATCTACCTGACGATGCGCGGCACCTCCAACGTCAACATGATCCTGCTGATCTTCTCGATCGTGGTCATGGCGGTGTTCGTCGTCATGGTCATCGTGCAGTTGGTGCAGGGCGCCGGCGCCGGCACGGTCGCCTCCGTGCAGCCGTTCTTCCACCCCGAGGTCGAGTTCGGCGCGGTGCTGGCCGGTGCGACCATCGTCTGCTTCTCGTTCATCGGCTTCGATGCGGTGACGATGTACGCGGAGGAGGCGAAGAACCCGAAGACCATGCCGCGCGCGATCCTGCTGACCGTGCTGGTGGGCGGCGCGATCTTCCTCGTCGCGGCCTACTTCACGCAGCTGCGCTTCCCGGCCCACGAGGCGTTCCCGCCCGAGGCGATCGCCGACTCGACGCTGCCGGAGATCGGCTCGCAGGTCGGCGGCATCGTGCTGCAGTCGGTGCTGACGGCGGCGGGCTTCGCAGCCACGCTGGCGTCGTGGCTCGCCTCGCACGCGTCGGTCGCGCGCATGCTGCTGGTCATGGGCCGCAACGGCGTGCTGCCCAAGCGCTTCTTCGGCTACATCAGTCCGCGCACCCACACACCCGCCTTCACGGTGGTGCTGGTCGGCATCGTGAGCCTGGCGGCCATCGCCTTCACCCTCGATCAGATCGTCGACTACATCAACTACGGCGCCCTCATCGCGTTCACCTTCGTGAACATCTCGGTGATCGCCTGGTTCGCGGTTCGCCAGGGACGTCGACGGACGCCGCGCGACATCATCAACTACATCGTGATGCCCGCGATCGGCATGGCGCTGACCGGACTGCTGTGGGTGAACCTGGACGACCACGCGCTCATCGTCGGCCTCATCTGGACGGGGCTCGGGCTCGTGTATCTCGTCTTCCTCACCCGAGGGTTCCGTCGCCCCGTGGTGTCGTTCGATGAGAACCAGCCGGTCACCGGTTTCAACAAGATCGTCGAACCCGGGCCGCGCTCGCAGATCTGAGCGCAGTCCTCGACGCACCGGGGGTAAAGGGCGGGTGTCGCATCTACCGCGGCACCCGCCCTCGGCGTAGCATCCGGCGCATGACAGCCGTCATCCGCACGGACGCCCTCACGAAGCACTACGGCCGCGTGCACGCCCTCGACGGGCTCGACCTCGTCGTCGAGGCGGGCCAGGTGCACGGCTTCCTCGGCCCCAACGGCGCGGGCAAGTCGACCACCATCCGCATCCTCCTCGGCCTCGCACGTCTCACCTCGGGCACGGCGACCGTACTCGACGCCGACCCGTGGGGCGATGCCGCGCGTCTGCATCGAAGGGTGGCGCCGGTTCCCGGCGACGTGAGTCTCTGGCCGAACATCTCCGGCGGCGAGGCCATCGATCTGCTCAGTCGCCTCCGCGGCGGAGGCACCGGCCCGCACTACGCCACCGCGCGGCGGCGACTGTGCGACGCCTTCCAGCTCGACACCCGCACGAAGGGACGCGCCTACTCGAAGGGCAATCGGCAGAAGGTCGCGCTCATCGCCGCCTTCGCCGTCCCTGCCGAGCTCTACATCTTCGACGAGCCCACGAGCGGTCTGGATCCGCTGATGGAGGTGGTGTTCCGCCAGGAGGTCGCGCGAGTGCGGGATGCCGGCGCCACGGTGCTGCTGTCGAGCCACATCCTTTCGGAGGTCGAGCTGCTCTGCGACCGGGTGTCGATCGTACGGGCCGGGCGCATCGTCGACACGGGCTCTCTTGCCGAGATGCGCCATCTCACGCGCACCGAGGTGTCGTTCGCGGCATCCGCGCGCGCGACCCCGGCTACAGCCGCGACCGTGCCCGGCGCCGAGGACGTGCGGGAGGAGGGCGGGCGGATCTCGCTGACGCTCGCCGGCGATGCCGTCGCCCTGGCTCTGCCCCGCCTCGCCGAGCTCGGCGCCGAAGGACTGCGCATCGCGCCGCCGTCGGTGGAGGAGCTGTTCCTGCGCCACTACGGCGTGGGCGCAGAGCCGAGCGAAGGCGCCCGGCGGTGAGACCGTTCGGGCTGCTGCTGCGCCAGCGCCTGCGGCGCGACGCCGTATCGCTCACCGTCTGGATCCTCGGACTCGCCGCCCTGGCCGCGGCCGGATATCCGGGCGTGCGGGGGTCATACGGCGACGAGCAGGAACGCCTGGCTCTGCTGGCCACGGTCATGACGAACCCCGTCGTGCTCCTGTTCCGTGGGCTTCCTTCCGGCGCGTCGGAGTCGCAGCTGGTCTCCTTCCTCCTGCTGCCCTGGCTGCTGCTCGTCGTCGCCCTCATGTGCTCGTTTCTGGCGGTGCGCCATACCCGCGGGGATGAGGAGGACGGCCGTCTCGAGTTGGTGTCGGCCACCCCGGCCGGGCGCACCGCGCCGCTCGCCTCGACCGCCGTGCACGGCATCGGCGTCGCCGTCCTCTCAGGCGCGGTGGTCGCTCTCCTCTTCATCGGCAATGGCGCGCCACCGGCGGGAGCAACACTGACCGGAGCATGCTGCACACTCGTCGGCACGGTCTTCCTCGGCGTCGGGCTCGTGGCCGGCGAACTCATGCCCTCCTCGCGCGCCGCCAACGCGCTGGCGGTGTGGATCCTGGTCGGCACGTTCGCCCTTGCCGGCACCGGGAATGCGCTCGGGACGCCGAACGCCGACCTCACCCGGATGACGAGCTCCGCCCTGACGTGGTTCTCGCCGTTCGGCTGGGCCGAGAACACCCGCCCGTTCGATGCCGACGACCCCCTTCCTTTGGCGGCCGCGGCACTCGCGACGTTCCTCCTCCTCGGCGCGTGCGCCCTGCTGCACGCGCGCCGCGACCTGGGAGCCTCCTTCGTCCCGCCACGCGTCGGTCGCGCCGAGGCGCGACCGGGCTTCGCGACACATCTGGCGCTGGTGGTGCGCCAGAGCCGTGCTGCGGCTGTCGGCTGGATCGTGGCAGGGATGCTCGTCGGCATTCTGTCGACGTCGCTCGCCGGTCTTGCCGGGCGGATCGGCCAGGGGAACGCGGCCGTCACCGCGCTGCTGGAGGCGTTGAGCGGAACGTCCGAGGACCTCTCACGCGGTCTGGTCGTGATCTTCTTCGTCATGCTCGGAGTCATCGCGGCGTGCGCCGCAACACAGACCGCTCTGCGCGCGCGCCAGGACGAGACCCGCGGGACGGCGGAGCTGGTCCTCGGTACCGCACTCACACGCACGCGGTGGCTCGCCGACCACATCTCGGTCGCCGCGACCGCCGCGGTCCTCACGATCGTGGCGGGAATCGTCGGCGCCGCTGTCGGAGCGCTTACCGGGGGCGTCGATGGCGGGCTCCTGCGCGATGCGGCGGTGGCCGGTGCCGGGCAGATCGTCCCGGCTTGCCTGTTCGCCGCGGTGACCGCCGCCCTGGTGGTCGCGCTTCCGCGTGCGGCGGTCGTGCTCGCGTGGGCGCTGCTGGCCGTCGCCGCCGTCGTCGCGCTGTTCGGCCCGCTCTTCGGTCTGAGTTCGTCGCTCGTGGACGCCTCGCCCTTCGCCGCCGCTCCCGTACCGAGCGGAAACGGCGTCGATCCGCGCGGCGTCGCCGTGCTCGTGGTGGTCGCGGCATCCGCGGCCCTCATCGCGCTTGCGGGCATGCGCCGTCGCGAGCTCCGGTCCTGACGCGGGGCGAAATCCTGCCCGAACGACAAGAAGCGGCATTCTTTCACTTGAGAGCGAGCGGAGAGATACGTCATCTTTCGTAGCCTCGAAGCAATCGGTCGTAGGACCGCCGCCCGATCTGCCGTCGGGATCCGCCGAGACGACGAGGAGCGCACGTGACCACCACGCCCCGTGCCGCCTACTTCGTCTCCGACTCGACAGGCATCACCGCGGAGACGCTGGGGCGGGCTCTGCTCGTCAACTTCCCGGGGGTGTCGTTTCGTCACCACACCGTGCCGTTCGTCGACTCGGCCGAGGGCGCCGCCGCGGTCGCCCGAGAGATCGACCGAGCGGCGGATGCCGGGATGCACCCTCTCGTGTTCCACACCGTGCGCTCCCCCGCCGTGGCGCGCGTGCTCGGCGGCGCGCGGGCGACGCACATCGATCTGCTGAGCGGCCACCTCACCGAGCTGGAGGCGGCGCTCGGAACGACCGCGTCCGAGCAGCTCGGCTCCTTCCACACGGTCGGCGACACCGAGCAGTACTTCGCCCGGATGCGCGCGGTCGAATACGCCATCGAGCACGACGACGGTCAGAGCATGCGCGCTCTCGATCAGGCCGACGTCCTGATCGTCGCGCCGTCGCGCTGCGGCAAGACGCCGACGACCATGTACCTGGCACTGCAGTACGGGCTTCTCGTGGCGAACTACCCGCTGACCGACGACGACTTTCCCACCGAGGGCCTCCCGCGAGCGATCGCCCCGTTCGCGGCGCGCTGCTTCGGGCTGACGACGACACCGCTGCGACTCAGCCAGGTGCGTCACGAGCGCAGGCCCGACTCGACCTACGCGAGCCTCGCGCAGTGCACCCTCGAGCTGCGGCGCGCCGAGGACCTCTACCGGCGTACCCATATCCCGTTCGTGAACTCGTCGACCAAGAGCGTCGAGGAGATGTCCGCCGTGATCATGCAGTCCCTCAAGCTCCGCGCCTGAGCATCGCCCCTCCCACCGAAAGGCCCGACACATGAGCAGCATCCTCTGGTTCGACCAGCTCGGCATGGCCGACCTCCCCGCCGTGGGCGGAAAGAACGCGTCGCTCGGCGAGATGGTGTCGCACCTCGCCGCCGCCGGGGTGAGCGTTCCCGGCGGCTTCGCAACGACCGCCGACGCCTATCGCGAGTTCCTGGCCGAAGGCGGGCTGCGCGAACGCATTGCGGCGGCGATCGCCGAGGTCGATGTCGAGGATGTCGCGGCCCTCACCCACGCCGGCACGCAGATCCGGGCGTGGGTGGAGGAGCAGCCCTTTCCCGCAGATCTCGAGTCGTCGATCCGCACCGCGTACGAGCGACTGACGGCGGAGCACCCCGATGCCTCGTTCGCGGTGCGCTCCTCGGCGACCGCTGAGGACCTGCCCGACGCCTCTTTCGCCGGGCAGCAGGAGACCTTCCTCAACGTCGCCGGCATCGACAACGTGCTGGCTGCGATCCGCTCGGTGTTCGCGTCGCTGTACAACGACCGCGCCATCGCGTACCGCGCTCACCACGGGTTCGACCACGACGAGGTCGCCCTGTCGGTCGGCATCCAGAAGATGGTGCGCTCCGACGTGGGCGCTGCCGGTGTCATGTTCACCGTCGACACCGAGTCGGGCTTCGAGAACGCCGTCTTCATCACCAGTTCGTACGGACTCGGCGAGGCCGTCGTGCAGGGAGCGGTCAACCCCGACGAGTTCTACGTCTCGAAGGTGGCACTGCGCGCGGGCCGTCCGGCGGTGCTCAAGCGCTCGGTCGGCGAGAAGGCCATCGCGATGCGCTACACCGATGCGCGCGAAGCGGGAGCCTCGACGCGGTTCGAAGACGTTCCGACGGCAGAGCGTCGACGGTTCTCGATCGATGACGCCGACCTGGTCGAGCTCGCGCGCCAGGCGCTGATCATCGAGGAGCACTACGGCCGGCCGATGGACATCGAGTGGGGCAAGGACGGCGTCGATGGTCGGCTCTACATCCTGCAGGCTCGACCCGAGACGGTCGTCTCGCGCGTCGAAGCCGGGGTCATCCGCCGCTTCGTGCTGGACGCGCGCGGTGAGGTCGTGACGGCCGGGCGGGCGATCGGTCAGCGCATCGGCGCGGGACCGGTGCGAGTGCTGCGCAGTCTCGACCAGATGGCCGACTTCCAGCCGGGTGAGGTGCTCATCGCCGACATGACCGATCCCGATTGGGAGCCCATCATGAAGCGCGCGAGTGCCATCGTGACCAATCGCGGCGGTCGCACGTGCCACGCCGCGATCATCGCGCGCGAGCTCGGCATTCCCGCCGTCGTCGGCACGGGCGATGCCACCGCCGCGCTCGTGGACGGAGAGGAGGTCACCGTCTCGTGCGCGGAGGGCGACACGGGGTTCGTGTACCGCGGCATCCTTCCGTTCGAGGAGGAGGTGACCCGGCTGGATTCCATGCCGGAGGCGCCGGTGAAGATCATGATGAACGTCGGCACGCCCGATCAGGCCTTCTCGTTCTCACGGCTGCCTCACCGCGGTGTCGGGCTGGCGCGGCTGGAGTTCATCATCAACCGACAGATCGGCATCCATCCGCGAGCGCTGCTAGAGTTCGACGCGCTGGACGGCGAGCTGCGCGCCCGCGTGGCCGACGCGACCGCCGCCTACGACGCGCCGCGCGACTACTTCGTGCGGCGGGTCGCGGAGGGCGTGTCGATGATCGCGGCGGCGTTCTGGCCCGAGCCGGTGATCGTGCGACTCAGTGACTTCAAGTCGAACGAGTACGCCAACCTCGTCGGCGGGGAGCTCTACGAGCCGCACGAGGAGAACCCGATGCTGGGCTACCGCGGCGCCTCGCGCTACATCTCGCCCGACTTCCGCGCCTGCTTCGACATGGAGTGCGAGGCGCTGCGGTTCGTGCGCGACGAGATGGGCTTCACGAATGTGCAGGTGATGGTGCCGTTCGTCCGCACCGTCGGTGAGGGCCACGCGGTCGTGGAGCTGCTGGCCGAGAACGGCCTGCGCCGAGGCGAGAACGACCTCAAGGTCATCATGATGTGCGAGCTGCCCTCGAACGCGCTGCTCGCGGATCAGTTCCTGGAGTTCTTCGACGGATTCTCGATCGGGTCGAACGACATGACCCAGCTGACCCTCGGCCTGGATCGCGATTCGGCGCTCGTGGCCTCCACGTTCGATGAGCGCGATCCGGCCGTGCTGCGCCTGCTGTCGATGGCGATCAGCGCGTGCCGTGCGGCAGGGAAGTACGTCGGCATCTGCGGGCAGGGACCGTCGGATCATCCCGATCTGGCGGAGTGGCTCGTCGCGGAGGGGATCGAGTCCGTCTCGCTCAACCCCGACACGGTCGTCGAGACGTGGCTGCGACTGTCGAAGACCGTGGAGGCGACAGCTCCGCAGGCCGGGTGATCACTCCGCGCGCCACACCCGCCCGAGCCGCTCGATCGCGGCGTGGAGCAGCTCGTCGGGAGAGGTGAACGGGATGCGGAGGTGGTCGTCGGCGGGTGCGGATGCCGAGAACTCCGACCCGCCGGCGACCGCGACGCCCGCCAGAGCCGCACGCCGCGCAAATGCGGTCGCCGAACCCGAGGGCAGGCGCGCCCAGAGCGAGAGCCCGCCGCGCGGCACGTCGAAGGTCCAGCCCGGAAGGTGCTCGTGCATCATCGGGACCAACCGCTCCAGCGCCGCGGCGTGGGTGGCGCTCGCGTCGCGGCGCAGGGCGGGCGCGTTGTCGAGAAGACCCAACGCCAAGTGCTGCGCCGGGAGGCTGGCGGCCTGGTCGACGAGCTGCCGCGATGCGCGCAGCCGCCGGATGAGCACGGGATCAGCGCGCGCCCACCCGATGCGCAGTCCCAGCCACGCCCATTTCGACAACGAGTCGACGACGATCACGGGCGCATCCGGCCGCAGCGCCGCGAGCGATACGGGAACGACGCCGTCGAAGGAGATGCTCGCGAGTACGCGGTCTTCGATGACACGCACGCCGTAGCGGGCGGAGAGTTCAGCGACAGCCAGACGCGATGCCGGAGGCATGCGTGATCCGGTCGGGTTGTGGTGGTGGGGGTTGAGGGCGATGAGGACAGGGCGCAGGGCCACGATCGCGGCCTCCAGGGCTTCCACGTCGACGCCGTCCGGCGTCATCGGCACCCCGTGCACGCGCGCTCCCCGCCGCCGGACCGGGTCGACGAGACCCGGCCAACTGAGCTCCTCGCTCAGCACGACGTCGCCCGGCGCGACGAGCTCGTCGATCACGAGGCTCAGCGCCTGCTGGGCGCCGCTGGTGACGATCACCTGCTCGGGCGTCGTCGGCGTGCCGTCGTCGGTCAGCAGTCGCGCGATACGCTCGCGCACCTCGGGCAGGCCCGCGGGGTCGGAATCGGTGGCCGTCGCGGCGACGAGGGCGGCATCGAACCCGCGCACGATCTCGATCGTGCGCGCAGGGATGCGCGGCACCGCGCGCAGGAGGTCGATGGCGGCGGGCGCGGCCTGGAAGAGGCTCTCGCCCTGCGAGCGCCGGGCCGGCAGCGCGATCGCGGCGCCCGCGACGCGCGTGCCGCTGCCCTGACGCCGTTCCAGCACGCCGCTGTCGGCGAGCGCGGCGTAGGCCGCGACCACGGTGCCGCGCGATACCGCGACGGCCGCGGCGAGCGCGCGCTCCGAGGGCAGTCTGTCACCCGGGCGCAGTTCTCCCGAGCTCACGAGCGCCCGCAGAGCAGCGGCCAGACTCGCCGTCAGAGACCCATCGGAGTCGGCCCAGCGACCCAGCCGTGCCGCCAGCGCCGTGGGAGACACCGCTGCGGCACGGTCCGTATCGGCCAATCGTGTGACCACTCGCGGCGAAGTGGCCCTGTCGTGAGCGTTCATCGAGACCGATTCTGGTCCAATGACCCGCCGCCCTGTGACCCCCCTTCCTCAGAATCAGCCAGCCACCATGCCACTTGAGTCGGAGTGGACCATCGCACGCGTCATCGATTGGCTCGCGGACGACGACCGCGGCGGCGACACGGACGGTCACGACGCCCTCGATGCCCACCGCGACACGCTCGGCGCGATCGACGCGGGCATCGCGCGACGACTCCGTCAGCCCGCATGCCCGCCCGGTGCGCGAACGGCGATGCTGGTCCGGTCCATCACGACCGCGACGCGGCGGCATCCGGCGCTCTGCACGCTCACGGTCGCCGACCTCGTCTCCGGGACACCGGTCGAACCGCGTCAGAGCGGCAACGGCACGCCGGCGGCAGGCACACGCAACCTGTCGGCGAGTCCCGCGTAGGCGAACTCACGCTCGAGGCGGTCGATCGTCTCGGTGAAATGGTGCCATCCCTCGGCATGCACCGGAACGATGATCGCCTCGCCCAACGCCCGTGCGGCCTCGACCGCGGTGCGCGCGTTGAGGGTGAGGTCGCTGTCGCCGAAACGCCCGACGTTGGCCGCACCGGTGAACAGGACGGCGATGTCGATCGGGCCGACGCGTTCGACGATCTCGGCGACGAGCGCACTATCGGCATTGTCGCCGGAGACGTAGACGACGGGCTCGCCCGCGGCGCGCAGGACGAAACCCGTCACCGGCCCGGAAAGCTCCTCGGCGCCGGCCGGACCGTGGAGAGCCGGGACGGCGATGATCTCGACACTGCCGACGGTGTGGCACTGCCACGACGCGAGGCCGTGGATGCCCTCGATGCGCGAGGCCGCTGCGGGCGTGGAGAGCACGGTGGTGGCGCGCGCCAGGAACGCGCGGCCCGCGGCATCCAGGTTGTCGGGATGCTGGTCGTGCGACAGGAGCACGACGTCGATCCGGCCGACGTCTTCGGGCGTCAGGGCAGGACCGGTGAGCTTGTGCAGCGTCACCGTTCCCGACGGGTAGTCACCCGGCTCGTCGAACGTCGGATCCGTGAGGACGCGGATGCCGGCGTACTCGATGATCGCCGTGGGACCGCCGACGAGAGTGAGCACGGGGCGCGGTGAGGTCATCCTCCCATTCTCTCTCGGCCCACGACCTCCGCCGGAGCCGAGCACGCGTCAGTGGGTGAAGACGGGGAGGGTGCGTTCGGGCGCGACCACGTACCGGCGTCCGTAGGGGGAGATCCATTCGAGCGATCCGGAAGAGGTGCCCTCGCTGAGTTGGCGCACCTGCCAGCCACCGTGGTGTTTGACGGTGTGGTGTCCGCGACACAGTGGGGCGAGGTTGGTCAGCGCGGTATGGCCGCCGTGTTCCCAGGCGAGGGTGTGGTCGAGGTCGCATCGGTCGGCGGGCAT